>DATGDO010000114.1:0-2821 GCA_035310805.1 Solirubrobacterales bacterium | reverse complement strand
GGCGCACGGCAACGACGGCGGCGGCTCGATCCGCATCCCCGCCTCGGCCTGCGGCCTCGTCGGCCTGAAGCCCTCGCGGGGCCGAGTAACCCTGGGGCCCGAGTTCGGCGACGTGATGACGGGACTGGTCAGCGAGCACGTCCTCGCCCGCTCCCTGCGCGACAGCGCGCGGATCCTGGACTGCATCCAGGGCGTGGCTCCCGGCGATCCGTATTCGGCGCCCGGCCCCGAGCGCCCCTATGCGGAGGAGGTCGGCGCCGACCCGGGGCGGCTCCGCATCGGCTTCATGCGCGAGGCACCCGGCGGCCAGTTCGAGCTCCACCCGGACTGTGCGGCGGCCGTGGCTGCGGCGGCCGAGCTGCTGGAGGGCCTCGGCCACGGGGTCGAGGAGTCCCACCCGGACGCGCTCGACGACCCCGACTACGCCGAGCGCTTCATCCAGCGCTGGTCCACGGGTGTCGCCTGGAGCCTCGACCACTGGACGCGCAAGACCGGCGAGGAGGTGACGGAGGACGGGGTGGAGGCCTCAACCTGGGCGCTGGCGAAGATCGGGCGGAGCCTGAGCGGCCCGCAGTACCTGAGCGCACTCGAGTATCAACAGGCATCCGCGCGCCGCGCGGCCGCCTGGTGGTCGGCTGGGTTCGACCTCCTGCTGACGCCGACGATGGGAGAGCCGCCGACACCGCTCGGAAGCTTCGACCCCGTGCCCGACAACCCGGCCGCGCCGCTCTTCCGCTGCGTCCCCACCGCCGGGTTCACCGCCTTCTGGAACAGCTCTGGCCAGCCCGCCATCTCGCTGCCGCTGCACTGGAGCCAAGATGAAACGGGTGCCGCCTCCGGCGGCCCCTCGCATCTGCCGATCGGGGTCCAGCTGGTCGCGCCCTTCGGGCGCGAGGACGTGCTGATCCGGGTCGGTGCGCAGCTCGAGAAGGCGCGCCCATGGGCCGACCGGTTCCCGGGGGCCTTCTCGGTACCCTCACGCTGATGGCCGAGATCGGGGGCGTACTGACGGCGATGGTGACTCCGTTCACCGAGGATCGCTCGGTGGACGAGGGCGCTGCGCGCCGTCTGGCCCGGTACCTCGTCGAGAACGGCTCGCACGGACTGGTGCTCGCCGGGACCACCGGGGAATCGCCCACGCTGGAGGACGAGGAGAAGCTCTCGCTGCTGCGCGCGATTCGCGACGAGCTGGGCTCGGATGCCCTGCTGATCTGCGGTACCGGCTCCAACGACACCCGGCACTCGGAGCGTCTCTCTGCCGCGGCCGCGGACTCAGGGGCCGACGCCGTGCTGGCGGTGACGCCGTACTACAACAAGCCCAACTTCACCGGCATCAAGGCGCACTACGAGGCCGTTGCGAAGGCCGCCGGGATCCCGGTCCTCCTCTACAACATCCCCTCGCGGGTGGTGATCAACCTCTCGCCGGAGGAGCTCGCCGAGCTCGCCCGGATCGACAACGTCGTCGGCGTCAAGCAGGCGAACGACGAGGAGCTCCAGCCGATCGAGGGGCTCCGCTTGCTGGCGGGCAACGATGGGACCTTCCTGCGGACCCTCGAGATGGGCGGGCCGGGAGGGGTCCTCGTCGCCTCGCACCTGGTCGGATCGGAGATCAGGCAGATCTACGAGGCCGTGCAGGGCGGCGAGGTCGAGCGGGCGCGCGAGATCGATGCATCTCTGCGCCCGATCTACGAGGTGCTCGGCAAGACCAACCCGATTCCCGTCAAGGCCGGTCTGGAGCTGCTCGGCATCTGCGCGGCTCGCGCCAGGCTCCCGATCGTCGAGGCCGACGAGGAGCAGAGGTCGGAGGTCAGGCGGGCACTCGAGGCACACGGTCTGCTGACCGGGAGCGCCGCGTAGCTTGAGCAACGGGAGCGTTCGGATCGTCCCCCTCGGTGGGCTGGGGGAGATCGGCAAGAACATGACCGCGATCGAGGCCGAGGGGCGGATCGTGATCGTGGACACGGGGCTGATGTTCCCCACTGCGGACATGCTCGGCATCGATCTGGTGCTGCCGGACTTCTCGAGCCTGCGCGACCGCGCCGACGACATCGAGGCGATCGTGCTCACCCACGGCCACGAGGATCACGTCGGCGCGCTGCCCTACGTCCTCCGCGAGATCGGATTTCCGCCCGTCATCTACGGAGGGCTGCTGACGGTCGGGATGGTCCGCTCCAAGCTCGACGAGCACAAGCTCCGCGACGTGCCGCTGCAGGATCTCCCTGCCGGCGAGCGCGTCAAGGCCGGCCCGTTCGAGGTCGAGCTGGTGCACATGGCCCACTCGATCCCGGACGCCCGGGCGGTGGTGCTGCGCACCGCCCTGGGCACGGTGCTGGTCACCGGGGACTACAAGTTCGACCAGACGCCGGTGGACGGCATGCCGGCGGACGTCTCGCGGCTCGCGGAGCTGGGCCGGGACGGCGTCCTCTGCCTCTGCGGCGATTCGACCAATGCCGACCGCCCCGGGATCGCCCCCTCGGAGTCCAGCGTCGGCCCGGCGCTGCTCGACGTCTTCGGCCGCTGCACCGGCCGGATCGTCGTCACCTCGTTCGCCTCCAACGTGCACCGCGTCCAGCAGGTGATCGACGCCGCCGCCCAGCTCGATCGCAGGGTCGCTCTGGTCGGGCGCTCGATGCGCAAGAACTTCAACATCGCCTCCAATCTCGGCATCGCGTCGGCTCCGGACGGGCTCTTCATCTCGCCGAAGGAGATCGAGGATTTCCCGGACGAGAAGGTCGTGGTGATCTCGACCGGCAGCCAGGGCGAGCCGCTCTCGGCCCTGCGCAGGATGGCCCACCGCGACCACCCCGACCTCGAGCTCCAT
>DATGDO010000113.1:0-1580 GCA_035310805.1 Solirubrobacterales bacterium | reverse complement strand
GATCTCGAAGATCAGATGGTGGCTGTCTGGAAGGATCGCGGGCCAGCCATGGTAGCGCTCGGCGCGCGAGGGGTCGAGCCTGGTGGTCGGCGCAGGCACCCCGCCATTGGCCGATACCCGGTAGAGTCCGTCGGCCTGTCTGAAGAAGATGAGCCCGTCTCCACTCCATGCACCTGCCAGCGCCCCTGGCGCGTCGCAGACAGTCACCGGCGACCCGCCGGCGGGATCGATCTTCTTCAACCGGCCGTGGGCCAGGAAAGCCAGAAGGTGGCTGTCGGCAGACCAGAATGGCTGGCCTGCCTCCTCGGTGCCCGGAAGGGAATAGGCGGCGTCGCGATCAAGGGGTCGAACCCAGAGACGCGGCTTGGCACCCTCCGAAGTGGCGACGAAGGCGAGCAACCGGCCGTCAGGCGAGAGGGCCATGAACCCGCCTGAACGGCTGAACGTGCTGCCGAGCGGCGGCTCGATACCAAAGCGGATCAGGCTGGGCGGGCGCGGCGCGCTCCTCGGGATCACGGACGTCAGGGCGACCGCCAGAAGCGCGACCACCACGAGCGCCAGCGTGGCGGGCAGCACCGCCCCGATCCGAGGCCTTCGGGGCCAAGCCCGCCGACGGCGCACTCGGACCCCGGGCGATTGTCCGCTCGCGATCCACCTCAGCTCTGCCGCCAGATCCCGGGCCGACTGCCAGCGGTCGTCCGGGCGCTTCGCGAGGCAGCGTGCGATCAGATGGTCGATCTCCGGCCGGTCCTCGACCGAAGGTCGCGTCGTCGAGAGCGCCGGCGGCTCCCCGGTCAGAATCGCGGCGACGACGGCCGAGTTCGTGGTCCCTTCAAACGCCCTTCGGCCTGACAGCATCTCGTACAGGACCGCGCCAAGCGCGAAGATGTCGGTGCGCGCATCGACCGGCCTGCCCTCGACCTGCTCGGGCGCCATGTAGCACAGCGTCCCCAGGATCCGATGCTCCCCCGTGAGGCTGAGGGTTGCAGCCAGTGTGCCGTCTCCCGCCGCCGTCTCCCTGAGCTTTGCGAGGCCGAAGTCCACGAGCTTGATGCCCGAGGTCGTCAAGATGACGTTGGACGGCTTCAGGTCCCGGTGGATCACGCCCCGGCTGTGGGCGTGTGCGAGGGCCTCGGCGATTTCATCGGCCCATCGAATGGCCTCGCCGACTCCAAGCGGGCCCCCCAGGAGATGGTGCTGAAGGGTCTCGCCCTCGAGGTGTTCCATCACCAGGTACTCGATGCCGTCCTGGCTGCCGACGTCGTACAAGGCGCAGATGTGCGGGTGCGTCAGGCTTGACACCGCGCGAGCCTCGCGTGCAAACCGCTCGCGCCGGCCGGGGCTCGCGACGGAGGTCTGCAACAGCAGCTTGATCGCAACGATGCGATCGAGACGGCTGTCGCGGGCGCGATACACCTCGCCCATGCCGCCGGCGCCGATGCGCTCGAGGATCTCGTACGGCCCGAGCTTGGTACCCGGCTCCATCATTGTCATGCTCTCGGGGTGCGCCGACAGAGCCCGCGAGCCGAGGCTCTGCCCGCGCACCCTCAGAAATCGATCCGCGCGCCGAGCTGTACCTG
>DATGDO010000112.1:0-8417 GCA_035310805.1 Solirubrobacterales bacterium | reverse complement strand
CCCGGAGATCTTCGCGTCGGACGTGATCGCGCTTCTCGACACGCTCGAGATCGAGGAGCCGGTCGACCTCGTCGGCCATGACTGGGGCGGCTGGACCGGGTTCATGCTGTGCCTGCTCCACCCTGGGCGGATCCGCCGCTACCTCGCGCTCAACATCCTCCACCCGTTCGTGCGGCCGAACGCCCGCTCGCTGCTCACCGGATGGAGGTTCTGGTACCAGCTGGTGATCGCAGCGCCGTCGGTCGGCCCAGCCCTGTTGGCCCCGCATGGACCCCTCCAGGCTCCCGTCCTCCGATGGGTCGGGGCGCGGCGGACGCCTTGGGGCCCGGCGGAGCTCGCTCTGTACCTCGACCAGTTCCGCGAGCCGGCGCGCGCCGAGGCCGCGGCCCTGCTCTATCGGCACTCCGCCTTCCATCTGTTTCCCACCGTCCTCCGCGGCCGGTACCGGCGGATGACGATGGAACACTCCTCGCTGCTCCTCTTCGGCACCGGCGACAAGGTGCTGGATCACCGGCTGTTGCCCGGGTTCGAGCGGAACGCGCCCAACATGCGCCTCGAGCTCGTCCCGGGAGTCGGCCACTTCATCGTCGACGAGCGTCCCAGCCTGGTCCTGGAGCGGGCCAGGTCGCTGTTCGGCGGCTGATCAGTCGCCGGTCGGCGCCGGCGAGATCTCCCCCCGCCCGGCGACCTGGAGGTTCGCCGGGAGACTCCCGCCCCAGCGGTCGGCAAGCACTTGAAGCCGAGTTCGCCAGGCGATGATCGCCGCGCGCTGTTCGTTCTGGAAGTGAGGCAGCTCGTCGAAGGCGCGGTCCCGCAGCGCCGCGACGAGCGCACTCAGGTAGGTGTCCTGGAGGACGAAGGTGTGCGCGTAGGCGTCATGGACGCTGCGCAGCTCGTCCGGGACGGGCTCCACCTCCGCGATCCGTACCGCATAGGCGGCGACGCCGCGCTCCAGTCTTCCCAGCCTCCGACGCGCCTCCGCGACGCTCAGATCTCCGTCGGCGTAGCCCGACAGGATCGGGTCGGCGCGGTCGAGCAGCTCGTTGATCCCGAGACGGATCGGCTGCACCTTCGCGACGTAGCCCTCGAGCGCCTGACGTCGCTCCGCCGTACTGGTCTCGGAGCCGCAGCCGAGCACGACGAGCGCCAGCGAGGCGGCGAGGATCGAGGCCGCCAGTGTCGCGATTGCGGCCTGCCGGTCAGCCACCGCGCGCCCTCGTGACCGTGGGGAGGACGCCCGCGGCGAGACCTCCCTGGGTCGACCAGCTCCAGATCTCGCCGCGGCGGCGCAGTCCCGACTCGAAGATGGCGGCGCTCCAGGCGATTCCGACAGCAGACTCGTGGCGAGCGCTGCTGCCAGGCCGACCCGCAGCCCCGCCCGGCCTCATCGCGGCGGCTCGCGCCCCTCGAGCAGATAGCGAATCAAGTGCAGGGCGACCACCACCGAGCGCTCGCGGACGTCCGTGCGGCTGCCGGGCAGCACGGGGTCGCGAGAGAGCTTCTCCCCCGTGGCCGACTTGACGCAGAAGCAGACGTACCCCACCGGCTTCTCCTCGGTGCCGCCGCCCGGACCCGCCACGCCGGTCACCGCGCAGCCGACGTCCGCGCCGAAGCGCCGAAGGGCCCCGTCTGCCATCGCCTCGGCGACCTCGGGCGAGACCGCTCCGCGAGACTCGACCAGCTTTGGGTCGACGCCGAGCAGCTCCGCCTTCGCCGCGTTCGAATACGCCACCACGCCGCCGGCGAACCACCTGGAGGAGCCGGGACGCAGGGTCAGCCGCCCGGCCAGGAGCCCACCCGTGCACGACTCGCCGACGGCGAGGGTGCGGTCTCCGAGCAGGCCGAAGACGACCTCCTCGATCGACTCGCCGCTCTCCGTGTAGGTGAACCTGCCGAGCCGCTCCGCCAGGCCTCTGCGCAGCTCCTCGGCCGCCTCCTCTGCTCCGTCTCGGTGGCGCACGTCCGTGACCAGCTCGCCGCCCCTCAGGCAGGTGGTGATCTCGAGCCCGCCGAGCGAGACGCCGTCCTCCTCGATCTCCCGCAGAGCCTGCGCGAGCTCGGACTCCGGGATCCCGAACATCCGGATCGAGATCGTCCTGTAGGGCTCGGCGCGCCCGAGGAGCTCCTGCGCGGGAGGCGCGGACAGCGCCCGCGGCCACATCTCCTGCAGCTCGCGCGGCGGGCCGGGCAGCACGATCACCGTCTGGCCGTCCGCCGGCACCACGAGGCCGGGAGCGGTCCCGGCGGGATCGATCGCGGTCGAACCCTGGGGCACCATCGCCTGCTTGCGGTTCGCCTCGCGTACGGCCTCCGGGTCGAAGCGGAGCCGGCGCGCGTAGCGGGCGATGATCTGGGCGATCTTCTCCTCCATCTCGGCGTCCAGCACCAGCTCGCGTCCGGCGAATTGCCCCACCACCTCCGCGGTCAGATCGTCCGCGGTCGGACCGAGTCCGCCGCTGGTCACGATCAGGTCGAGACCCTCCTCCCGCATGTGGCGCAGGGCGCCCTCGAGGTCCTCGCGCCGGTCGCCGACCACGGTGATCTCGGCGACCTCGACCCCAAGTTCGGCGAGCCGCTCCGAGATCCACGGGCCGTTGCGGTCCGTGACGTAGCCGCTCAGCACCTCGGTGCCGGTCACCAGGATGCCCGCGCGAACACTCACGCGGGCCATTCTGGCGGGTCGGGCGGTTCGGCTACTCGCCCTCGATGGGCGCTGCGACCGGGTCGGTCTCGGCCGGCTCGCCGCTCAGCACCCTGGGCAGGTCCGCGAGGGAGACCAGCACCTGCCGCGGCTTCGAGCCCTCGTAGCCCGAGATGATGCCGCGGCGCTCGAGCATGTCGATCAGGCGGCCCGCGCGCGTGTAGCCCACCCGCAGGCGCCGCTGAATCATCGAGACGGACGCCGTGCCACTCTCGACGACGAGCTGCGCTGCCTGGTTGAGCAGGTCGTCGCTGTCCGGGTCGTAGTCGTCGTCCCCGCCGGCCTCCGGGGCGATCTGCGGCGTGTCCAGCAGCTCGTTGGCGAAGTCCGGCTCGCCCTGCTCGGACCAGTGCGCGGTCAGCCTGGCGATCTCGGCTTCGGTGATGAAGGCACCCTGGATCCGTTGCATCTTCGAGGTACCGGCGGGGCGGAAGAGCATGTCGCCCTGTCCGAGCAGCGTCTCGGCGCCACCCTGATCGAGGATCACGCGCGAGTCGACCTGCGAGGAGACGGCGAAGGCGATCCGCGCCGGGATATTGACCTTGATCGTCCCGGTGATGATGTCCGTCGACGGGCGCTGTGTCGCCAGCAGCAGGTGCATGCCGACGGCGCGCGACTTCTGCGCCAGGCGGATGATCGCGTCCTCGACCTCGGCTGGCGCGACCATCATCAGGTCGGCGAGCTCGTCGATCACGCAGAGGATGTGTGGCAGCGGCGCCTCACCCTCCCGCTCGCGCACCCGGTTGAGCTCCGCGAGGTTGCGGGCGCGAGCCTGCTCCATGACCCCGTAGCGGCTCTCCATCTCGGCGATCAGGTTGTTGAGCACGTTCGCCGCCAGCCGCGGGGACGTCACCACCGGCGTCAGCAGGTGAGGGATTCGCTCGTAGTAGTTGAGCTCGACGCGCTTCGGGTCGACCAGCACCATCCGGACCTCGTTGGGAGAAGCGTGCAGGAGGATCGAGCTGAGAATCGCGTTGATGCTGCCGGACTTGCCCGATCCGGTGGTGCCGGCGATCAGGGCGTGCGGCATCCTCTGCAGGTCGGTCCAGACGGCGCTGCCTGAGATGTCCTTGCCGAGCCAGGCGACCAACGGCGAGGAGCCCTGCGGGCGGCCTCCGTAGATGTCGCCGAGGCGGACCAGGCGGCGGCGCTGGTTCGGGACCTCGACACCGACTGCCTGTTTACCGGGGATCGGCGCCAGGATGCGGATGTCGGTGGAGGCCAGCGCATAGGCCAGGTCGTCCTTGAGCTGGGTGACCTTCGAGACCTTCGTGCCCGGTGCGAGCTTGAGCTCGTAGCGGCTCACGTGGGGTCCGGTGACGGTGCCGACGATCCTCGCCTCCACACCGAAGTGCCCGAGCGTCTCGAGCAGCGTGCGGGCGGTCTCCTCGTGGTCTCGCTTGTCCGGGCCCTTGTCCGGCGCCCCGCGCTCCAACACCTGCTCTGCCACGGGCGGCTCGTAGTCGAGCTCCTCCGACTCGGTGACGCCACCGCGCTTCTCCCCCATCGGGGTGAGGTCCACGGCGGGTCCTTCCTCCGTCCCGCCCTCGCCCCCCTCGACGGCGCCCTCCTCCGCCTCGCCCGGCTTGGCGACCCTGAATCCCTCGTCCAGCTCCTCGAGATCCTCGAGCTCACTGGTGTCGGGCTCCTCGCCGACGCGGATGGCCTCGTCGAAGTTCGCGACCTTCTCTGTCTCGTGCTCGTCGCCACCGACGAGCACCTGGATGTCCTCGCCGCGGACCACCGGCTCGGGTGGGCCGAAGATGGGTTCGGTCTCGGCCGGAACGGTGTCGATCAGGTCGGGGTCGGTGTGGATGCGGCTCTCCTTGACCGCCGTGGCGAATCCGACTGTGCCCCGCTTGGCGCGGTCGAAGCCGCGCCGACCGGCGCGGACCATGTCCGAGACGGACCGGCCGCTGAGCAGCAGCAGCCCTGAGATGAGCAGCAGCACGGCGATGATCTGGGCGCCGAGGCGCTGGAAGAGAGTGGTGGTGGCCCAGTAGAGCACCTCCCCCAACCCACCGCCGTGATGCGGGAAGAAGCCGGGATCGAAGAGGCCCGTGCGGACACCGTCGGGGCCGATCCCGGCCGTCTGCGCGGCCAGGACGAGGAGCAAGCCGCAGGCGATCGCCACCACGCCGACCGCGATCGACTTCGGCGACGGCAGGAAGGGCCTCAGGATCAACCCGATCCCGGCGAGCCCGAGGGCGACCGGAACGACCACCGCGCCCGCGCCGACCGCGTAGGAGAGCGCCGTCTCGGAGCCGTTCCCCACCGTGCCCCCGTCCCAACCCAGGTAGATGACATAGCCCAGATAGACGGCCAAGCCGATGCAGGCGACACCGAGCAGGTCCAGCCGCCGCTGCACGATCTCCGACGACGGCCTTCCCCCACGCCCACGCCCACGCTCGCGCTCGCGGGCGTGGCCGCGCGCCCCTCGCCTGCGCCTCGGCGAGCGGTCAGGCTGCCTCTTGCGCCTGGGCGGATCACGCCGCTCCGGGCCGCCGAAAATGCGGTCTGCAAGCATCCGCCCACCCACTTCGACGCCTGCCGTCCCTCCCCTGCCGGGCACGAGCGGCCCTTCGTTGGCCTTTGAACGGCTTCGCAGTCAACGGCGGCCTTCAAAGCCCCGCCGCCGCGTCTAAACGTTCCCTCAAGGGCGCTTGTGGGCGCCGAATTCACATCTACCCTAAGGACCATGATCGAGCACGCCACAGCCTCCGCGCGCGTTCTCGTCGTCGAGGACGACGAGGCGATTGCGGACGTCCTGCGGCGCTCGCTGCGCGCCGAGGGTCACGAGGTTCGGAGCGCCGGCGACGGAGCCGAGGCCCTGACGGCGGCGGAGCAGTTCAGCCCCGACCTGGTCGTCCTCGACCTGGGCCTTCCCCGCCTCGACGGCATGGAGGTCTGCCGCAGGCTACGGGCCGAGAGCGACATGCCGATCCTGATCCTGACCGCGCGCACCGAGACCGAGGACCGCGTCAAGGGCCTCGACACCGGCGCCGACGACTACCTGCCGAAGCCTTTCGAGCGCTCCGAGCTCCTCGCCCGCATCCGCGCACTGCTGCGGCGCCGGCCGCCACGGGGCAGCGCCTCGATCGTCGTCGGCGATCTCTCGCTCAATCCGGACACCCGCGAGGTGAAGCGGGCCGGGCGGGAGATCGAGCTCACCAACCGCGAGTTCGAGCTGCTCGAGTACCTGGCCCGCAACCAGAAGCTGGTCGTCTCGCGCGAGCGGCTGCTCGAGGACGTCTGGGGATACGACCCGTTCGAGCAGACGAACACGATCGACGTCTTCATCTCCAACCTGCGCCGCAAGCTCGAGTCGGGGGGCGAGCCGCGCCTGCTGCACACGAAGCGGGGGGCCGGCTACGTCCTCAAGGCCGCTGCGTGACCTGGCTGCGCGGCAGGCGGCTGCCGCTCTTCGAGCGCATCCCCGTCCGCTGGCGGATCGCCATCACCACGGCCGGCCTGACGCTGCTGATCCTCGTCTGCTTCGCGCTGGTCCTCGGCCAGGTCGTCGGCAACCGCATCCGCAGCGACTTCCGCGCCGAGCTGAAGAGCGCCGCCCGCTCGCTTGCGGCCGAGACCCGCGTCTCCAACGATCCCGTCCTCGGGCCCGTCGTCTCCAGCCCTCCCCTGCGGGCATTCGCTCTGCCGGAGGACGCCGTGATCACCGTCCTCGACCAGGGCGGGCGCCCGCTCGCCGCGACCAACACCTCGATCGACCTCGGGCCTCCGCGGGCCGGGATCCACAGCAGCGGCGAGCTCAGCGTCGCCACCGTGCCGATTACGGCCTCCGGCTCCCTGCCCGCTTACGTCCAGTACGCGCGTCCCTACGCCAGCGTCAACGACACCGTGGCGCGCCTCTGGTTCTTTCTCGGCGCCGGCGTCCTCGGCGGTACCCTGCTCGCCCTGCTCGCGGGGCTGGCCGTGGCGGATCGCGCGATGCGGCCGATCAAGGCCCTCACCGGCCTGGCACGCCAGATCACGAGCACCCGAGACCCGTCGAAGCGCATCCCGGTGCCGGCGACCGACGATGAGGTGGGTGAGCTCGCGCGGACGATGGACGGCATGCTCGAGGCGCTGGCCGAGGCGCACTCCGAGCGCGAGCAGTCGCTCGAGCGCCAGCGGGAGTTCGTCGCCGACGCCTCGCACGAGCTCCGCACTCCCCTGACCAGCATCCAGGCGAACCTCGAGCTCCTGCAGGCGGCGGGCGATGGCTCCGAGGACGACCGTCACACAGTCGACTCGGCTCTCTCCTCCACCAAGCGCATGTCCGGGCTGGTCTCGGACCTGCTCCTGCTGGCCCGCGCCGACGCCGGCCGACGCGTCGCCACCAGGGAGATCGACCTCGCCGCGATCGCGGCCGGCGCCCTCGAGGAGGTCCAGCCGCTGGCGGGCGAGCGGCGGCTCGACAGCCAGCTGGAGGGGCCGCTGCCGATGCAGGGCAATCCCGAAGAGCTTCACCGCCTGATCCGCAACCTGCTGGAGAACGCCGTCCGCCACACGCCGGAGCGGGCGACCGTCGAGCTCACCGCCCGCCGCGACGGCCGAGAGGCGCTGCTCGAGGTCGTCGACGACGGCCCCGGCATTCCCTCCGGCATGGAGAGCCAGGTCTTCGACCGCTTCGTCCGCGGCGACGGGCCGTCGGACACCGCCGGCGGGGGTGGCAGCGGGCTCGGCCTGGCGATCGTGCGGGCGGTGGCGGAATCGCACGGCGGCTCGGTCTCGGCCGGGCGCAGCACATACGGCGGCGCTCGCTTCTCGGTCCGGCTGCCCCTGAAGGACGCCGCAGAGCGCGAGGCGAAGCTTGAGTCGGCCGACAAATCCGAGTCCCCGCACCTTTAGCAAACGTTCAAGAACACCACCTAGATTCCTCAACTGGACGAGACACCTCGCCGCGGTGCGAAACCCCACACGCCACGGCGAGACCCGCTGAGGCCCTCGGGCCAAAGCATCGCCCCCGGTGGTCGCCCCTCCCTCGACCACCGGGGGCCTTTTCTTTCGCGGAGCCCGGGCTCAGACCTCGACGACCACCGGCAGCACCAGCGGCCGGCGGCGGAGCTTCTCGTAGACGAACTCCGCGATGTCGTCGTGCAGGTCCTGCTGGAGCAGCGAGACCTCGCGGATCTCCTCGTCGGCCGCCTCGTTGAGCGTCTCCTGGACGACGCCGCGCAGCTCGTCCCGCAGCCCGTCGGCCTCCTCCGCGAAGGGCACGCCGCGGAAGATGACCTCGGGGTCGGCGACCTGGGAGCCGTCGTCAGACGAGATCGTGGCGACGACGATGAAGACGCCGTCGTCGGAGAGCTTGCGGCGATCGCGCAGGGCGAACTCATCCGGCTCGCCAACCGAGACGCCATCGACGAAGATCATGCTCGCGTGGACGTCGTCGGCGAAGCGGGCACCTGATTCGTCGATCTCCAGCGTCAGGCCGTTGCGCCCGGTGAAGATGCACTCGCGATCGACGCCGACCGACTCCGCCAGGTCCGCGTGCAGCTTGATCCGCTTGTAATCGCCGTGGAACGGAAAGACGTTTCGGGGCTTGGTCAGGTTGAGCATCAGCTTGAGCTCCTCCTGCCAGCCGTGGCCGGAGGCGTGGATCGGCGCATCGGCGGCAGTCACCACCTGGGCGCCGATCTGGAAGATGCGATCGATCGTCTCGTTCACCGAGCGCTCGTTCCCGGGGATCGGCGTCGCCGAGAAGATCACGGTG
>DATGDO010000111.1:0-9079 GCA_035310805.1 Solirubrobacterales bacterium | reverse complement strand
AGGCCGTTGAGGGGATGGAGCATCACCTTCTCGCCGATCTCGCGGTGCTGCCACTCGGGATGGATCCGGTCCGCGTTCCGCATCCGGCAGCCGGCAAGGTTCTCGAGCCACTCGTAGCTGTAGAAGCCGCCGCGGTCCTGGCCGAGCTGGGCCAGCCAGGGCCAGACCTGCTCCGCTGGCGCGTCGACCTCGATCGCGTGCACGGGCTCCGTGGTCGTCCCCTCCTCGTCCTCGACCCCCCAGCTGCGCATCCAGAGCCGCACCGGGCCCGCGTAGAGGATCAGGGCGCCCGTGCCGACGACCGCCGGAAGCGAGGGCAGGCGCCTTCAGCGAGTGCGCGGAGCGTCGAGCGCACGCTGGCGAAGGCCGAGAGCATCAGGATCAGCGGGGCACCGACCATCATCCCGATGGCGCGGACCCCCTCGACGAGCTTCCGAGGTCCGCTCACGGAGGCAACTTACCCACGAGCCGGTCGGGTGCTCGGGCTACTTCAGGAAGTCCGGAACGTCGATCTCGGATTCCGAGATCCGCAAATCGCTGAGCGCCTCCCGGCCGCGGCCGACGGCGGCGGCCGGACGCCGCTCGGCCGCGCGGGCGGCGAACTCCGGCGCGCGGGCGATCATCTCGAAGCCCTCGAAGCCGGTGGCGATCACGGTGACCCGGACCTCCTCGTGCATCGATGAGTCCACGACGGCGCCGAAGACGATGTTGGCGTTGGCGTCCGCGGCCTGAATGCACATCCGGGCCGCCTCGTTGACCTCGAAGAGGCCCAGATCCTCACCGCCGGTGACGTTGAGCAGCATGCCCTTGGCGTCGTCGACCTGCTCCTCGATCAGTGGCGAGGTGATGGCGGCCTTGGCTGCCTCCACGGCGCGGTTCTCACCGGTGCCGGTGCCGACGCCCATCAGAGCCGAGCCGGCCTGGTGCATGACCAGGCGGACGTCGGCGAAGTCGAGGTTGATCAGCCCCGGGATCGTGATCAGGTCGGTGATCCCCTGGACGCCCTGACGGAGGATGTCGTCCGCCTCGCGGAACGCCTCGAGGATCGTGGTCCGCCGCTCGACGATCTGCAGGAGCTTCTCGTTGGGGACCGTGATCAGGGTGTCGACCTCCTTGCGAAGCCGGCCGATCCCCTCCTCGGCCTGGGCCATCCGCCTCTTGCCCTCGAACTCGAACGGCTTCGTGACCGCACCGACGGTGAGGGCGCCGATCTCCTGCTTTGCGATCTCGGCGATCACGGGAGCCGCGCCGGTCCCGGTACCGCCACCCTCGCCGCAGGTGATGAAGATCATGTCCGCGCCCTTCAGCGCGTCCTTGATCTCGTCCCGTGACTCGGCGGCCGCGCCCGCGCCCACCTCGGGATTCGCGCCGGCCCCCAGGCCCTTAGTCAGGTTGTGGCCGATGCCGATCTTGACGTCGGCGTCGCAGGCCTGCAGGGCCTGCGCGTCCGTGTTGACCGCGACGAACTCGACGCCGCGCAAGCCCGCGTCCACCATTCGGCTGACGGCATTGGAGCCGCCGCCCCCGACTCCGACGACCTTGATGACGGCCAGATATGAGGTTTCCATGATTGGTCCTGCTCCGAGCCCCGCACCGCGGATTCGGCTCTGGGGCTATACCGAATTACGCACAGGGTACGCGCTTTCCTGCTGCGCGCAAGCCTGAAGTCTCAAGTCTTGCTTGAGAGTTGCGGGGGTGTGAGCCTGGTGTCGAGGTCGAGGTCCAGGGTTGGTTGAGACCCCCAAGAAGCCCTGCAAATAGGGACTTTTTGAGCGCCGCCGAGCCAGCTTGCGGCGGGCTGCCGAGAAGGCGACACGGAGCAAGAACACCTGCACGTCCCGTTGCAGATGCGCAGGCCTTGGGGTCCCGCGGGGAGATCAGCCGCCGGCGACCGGCCTCTCGGGAACGCTCACGTCCAGGTAGGAGGGCGAGCCCCGCTGGTCGCCGGAGAGCACGGCGACGGCCGCCGCCCACTTGTCGCGGGCGCGCGAGCCATCGCCGAAGCGGACCTCTGGCCCGTTCCGCAGGTCGAGCACCACCCCTCCCCGTTGCTCGTCCCAGCTCGTGGCGGTGACGCGATTGCGGAGAGGCCCGGGCGTCGCCCCCAGGATCGCGGCCTGCGCCGCGGCGTCCTCATCGAGGCGGGCGCCGTGCGCCGCGGCCCCCTCGATTCGCGGCAACTGCTTCGGATCGAAGCTCGCGCCACTGAGCAGGTAGCCGTCCGCCGAAACCGCGGTTTGCTCGCCCCCCCTCTGCACGTACGCCACCGGGAGCCGCTCCGTGATCGTCACGGTGAGGCCGTGTGGGAAGCTCGTGCCCGCCCTCACCGACGCCACCGTCGGGAACCGCGCCACCGCGTCGCGAAGCTCGCCGTCCTTGATGTGGAGGGTGGTCATGTCCCCGGCCGCGCGTTCGACCGCGGACTTGATCTCCCGTTGGTTGGTGCTGGCTCCCTCGATCGTCACGTCGTGGATCGCGAACCACGACAAGTTCCGGAACCAGATCATGTAGCCCGCATAGAGGGCCACGAGGACGAGGGCGGCGGCGACCAGCCGGCGCCGGAGCACCGCGCTGCGCGCGGCTGGCGCCCGCCGTCCACGGGCTCGGCCGCGAGGCCGGGGGTGGCTTACCGCTCGAGTTGCCATCCCGACGGCCAGCTCACCTCCCCCAGCACCTGGACCTCGGGTTCGAGGGTGACGCCGAAGCGCTCGTGCACCCTTCGCCGTGCCTCGGCCATCAGCTCGACGATGTCCGCAGTGCTGGCGCCGCCCGTGTTCTCCACGAAGTTGGCGTGCTTCGGGGAGAGCCGCGCGCCGCCGACTTGGAGGCCGCTGCAGCCGGCCGCGTCGAGCAACTGGCCGGCCGAGAGCCCCTCCGCGAGCGGGTCGTCCGGGTTCATGAAGGTCGAGCCGAAGGTCTTGATCCCCGCCGGCTGTGCCTCCTTTCGCCTGCGGCGCATATCCGCCATGGTGGCCTTCACATCGGCCGGATTCGACTCCCTGAGCGCAAAGGTCGCCGCGGCCACCACCTCTCGCTCGCCGAGGTTCGAGCCGCGATACCGGAAGCCGAGGTCCTGTGGGCGGCGCCGCTCCAACCCGGACGGAGTGCAGACGCTGACCAGCTCCAGCACCCGTCCCAGCTCTCCGCCGTAGGCGTTCGCGTTCATCCGCACCGCGCCACCGACGGTGCCCGGGATGTTCACCCCGAACTCGAGGCCCGTCAGGCCCCAACCCGCGGCCTTGGCCGCCGCCGAGGGCAGCCTCGTTCCGCCGCCGCAGACGAGCTGGGTCCCGTTGCGCTCAACCTCGGTGAGCTCTCCGGTGAGCTTCATCACCAGGCCCCGGAAGCCGTCGTCGGCGACGAGGAGGTTGGAGCCCGAGCCGAGGACGCCGACGGAGAGCCCTTCCGCCTCGGCCCAGGAGAGCAGCTCGAGCACCTGGTCCTCCGACTTCGGGCGGGCGAAGAAGTCCGCCGACCCCCCCGCGCGGACGGTGGTCAGCCGTGAGAGCGGATAGTCGCGTTCGACCCCGGCGGGCACGCTCATCGTGCTCCTGCGTCGTCCACGAGCGCCTCCGCGAGCCTGTAGATGTCTCCCGCTCCGATCGTGATCAGGACGTCACCCTTCCCCAGGCGGGGGCGCAGCGCCCGGGCCGCCTGCTCGGCCGTCGGCAGCCACCAGACGCGCCGTCCGCGGCCCTGGTCGGCGGCCGCGCTGGCGACCATCAGGCCACTCACGCCCTCGAGGGCCCCCACGGGCTTCTCTCGGGCCGGGTATACGTCCAGGACCGCGACCTCGTCGGCGCCGGCCAGCGCCGTCCCGAGCTCGCTGGCCAGCGCCTTCGTGCGGGAGTAGAGATGGGGCTGAAATGCGGCGATCAGCCGGCGCGGCTCGAGCTCCCGGGCGGCCTGCAGCGTCGCGGCCACCTCGGTCGGGTGGTGGGCGTAGTCGTCATAGATGCGTGCACCGTTGCTCTCACCCTTGAGCTCGAGCCTCCGCGCGACGCCCGGGAAGTCGGACAGTGCGCTCGCGCAACCCTCGACGTCGGCGCCCGCCAGGGAGAGGCCGCCGAGCGCCGCCAGCGCGTTGGCGACGTTGTGGCGGCCGGGAACCCGGAGGGCCACCTCCACATCGATGCCGTGGCCCCTGGCGCGGAAGCGGCTGCCGGCGCGCCCGGGCTGAATCTCCGTCGCGACGAGCTCCGCCTCCATGCGCTGCTCTCCCGTGGCCGGGTCCAACGCGAAGCGGACGAGGTGCTGGACCTCCTGGCCGGGAAGGCGGACGTCCGCCCCGGTGACGAGGGCAGAGACCGGCGAGGAGAAGGCCGCGAAGGCCTCCGAGAGCTCGGTCAAGGAGCTCCAGCGGGAGTGGTGGTCCAGCTCGAGGTTTGTGATCACCGCCACCTCCGGGTGGAGCTTGAGGAAGCTGGCATCGCTCTCGTCGGCCTCGGCGACGACCCACTCTCCTTCGCCCCAGCCCGCGTTCGCCGGCTCGCCGTCCGCGCCGGCGCCGGGCAACTCACCGCCGAGGAAGAAGCATGGGTCCTCACTGATTGCGCGCAGGGCCCAGACGCACATCGCGGCGGTGGTCGTCTTGCCGTGGGTGCCCGCGATGGCAAGCAGGCGGCGCTGCGAGCAGAGCTCGGCGAGCAGCTCGCCGCGATGGATGATGGGCTGCTGTCGCTCCCAGGCGCGCGCCAGCTCCGGGTTGTCCTCCGGGACGGCGGAGGAGACGATCACGTCGGCGCCCTCCGGGAGCTGATCCGCATCGTGACCGAGGTGCGGCTCGATCCCGGCCGCCCGCAGGCGCTCCATGTATGAGGACTCGGCCCGGTCCGAGCCGCTCACGTCGGCGCCGAGCCGGCGGCAGACGAGCGCCAGCCCACTCATGCCGGCGCCGCCGATCGCGATGAAGTGGAGCCTGCGGCCCTCCATTGGCTCAGCCACCGCCGACCGCCTCCAGGACCTCGCGGGCGATCCTCTCGGCCGCGTCAGGCTTCGCGAGCCGGCGAGCCGCGATTCCCATCTCGCGCAGCCGGTTCTCGTCGGCGAGCAGGGAGTCGATCTCTCGGCCAAGGCGTTCGGGGGTGAGCTCGCTGTCCGGGATCACCACCGCCGCGCCGCCATCGGCCATCCAGCGGGCGTTCGTCGTCTGGTGGTCGCCGGTCGCGTGCGGGAACGGGATCAGGATCGCGGGGCGACCCGCCGCGGCGATCTCCATCACTGAGCCCCCCGCCCGGGCGACCACCAGGTCCGCGGCGGCCAGCACGTCGCCGAGGTCGGGCTCGTACTGGATCAGGGTGTAGCGCTGGGGGCGGCCCCCCTCGTCCCAGCGGCGCCGCAACTCCGGATAGTCACGGCGACCGGTGACGTGCAGGATCCACGGCTGGCCAACATGATCGTGTGGAAGCCGCCGGTCGGTGAAGGCGTCCATCGCCGCCCGGTTGATCGAGAGGGCGCCCAGGCTGCCGCCGACGACAGTCACGCAGTCGGCCGGCTCGGGGATGCCGAAGCGGCGCCGGGCGACCGTCGGAGCGGCCTCCAGGACGGCCCGCGGGATCGGCCTGCCCGTCACCAGGTATGGGCCGCCGTCGCGCCCCGGGATCGGGAACGCCAGGCAGACGCGGCGGGCCCGGCGGGCGAGCAGGCGGTTGGCCAGGCCGAGGTGGCTGTCCGCCTCCGTCAGCACCAGCGGCAACCCCATGCGGACCGCGGCCCATCCAACGGGGCCCGCGACGTAGCCGCCCCCGCCGAGGACGACGTCGGTGCGGCGCCGCTCCAGCAGGCGGCGGGCGGCGCCGACCGCGCGACCCGCGCGCCAGACGGCGGCCGCGGCCTTGATCGGGTTGCGCCGGTCCAGCCCGCTGACCCGCAGGTGATCGATCTCGTAGCCGGCGGCGGGAACGAGGTCCGACTCGGCGCGCTCGCGCGTACCGAGGAAGCTGACCTCGGCGCCCTCAGCGCGAAGCGCGTCGGCGACGGCGATCGCCGGCACGACGTGCCCCGCCGTGCCGCCGGCCGCTATCACGACTCGTGCCACTTGCTACGCGCTTCCTCCTGGGATCGGTTACGCCCTTGACCACCCGCAGTCTCGCAGGGCCCCCGGCCGTGGCGCGGCCGCCGCGCCTGGAGGAGCCGCGCCTGGAGGAGCCGCGCCTGGCCGCCTGGGCGGGCCTGCGGGCCACGTTCAGGATCAAGCCCGTCGCCACGAGCGTCAGGATCAGGCTGGTCCCTCCATACGAGACGAATGGCAGGGGCACACCCGTAAGCGGGGCGAGGCCGAGCACGGCGAACAGGTTGAGGGCGGCCTGGGCCATGATCAGCGAGGTGAGCCCCGCCGCGAGCAGCTTGCTGAAGCGGTCGCGGGCGCGGTGAGCGGCTCGCAGGCCGGCGTAGCCGAACATGCCGAAGAGGCCGACCAGGACGAACATCCCCGCCAGGCCCAACTCCTCGCCGATCACCGCGGCGATCATGTCCGTATGGGCCTCGGGGAGATACGAGGCCTTCTGCACGCTCTCGCCGAGTCCCACGCCAAGGATGCCGCCGGAGCCGATCGCGATCGTCGCCTGCTTCGCCTGGAAGCCGGCGCCGCTCGTGTCGCTGCCGGGATTGAGGAAGCCGGTGAGGCGGGCCTCCTGGTAGGGGTGCATCGCGATCATGATCAGGGCGATCAGCGCGATCACGGCGCCCACCGGCGCCAGGGTGCGCGGCCGCACGCCCGCCAGGAAGAGGACGCAGCAGACCGCGAAGGAGACGACGATCGCCGTTCCCAGGTCGGGCTCCTTGGCGATCAGCAGAATCGAGAGACCGACCACCAGCAGGTAGGGGCCGAGCCCGCCGAGGGTGCGTACGCGGCGCGGCTCCGCCGAGAGCAGATAGGCGCCGTAGAGGACCAGCGCGATCTTCGCGAGCTCCGAGGGCTGGAACTGAAGCAGGCCGCCGCCCACCCAGCGCTGGGCGCCGTTCACAGTCGTGCCGACGCCGGGCAGCAGCACCGCGAAGAGCAGGAAGAGCGACGAGAGGAGGATCAGCGGAGTGAGCACCCGGACCGCGGCGACGCCGCGCACCATTGCGATCCGCATCGCCACCAGCCCGATGCCGCCGAAGATCAGCGTTCGCTCGAGGTAGTAGAAGCCGTTGCCGCCGCTGTTGAGCAGGGAGCGGGCCGAGCTGGCGCTGAAGACCATGACGGCGCCGAAGGCGAGCAGACAGAGCGTCGCGGTGAGCAGCAGGGAGTACTCGAGCGGTGGCGCATCGCGCTTCGGCCTCGTCGCAGGTGCGCTCATCCAAACGCCTCCACCAGCTCCCGGAAGCGCTCGCCGCGCTGCTCGAAGTCCTTGAAGGCGTCGAAGCTCGCGCAGGCCGGCGAGAGCAGGACGACCTCACCGGGCTTCGCATCGCCCGCGGCGGCCTCGACCGCGCGCTCCAGGGAGCCGCATTCGGTGATCTCGACTCCGGCAGCCGCTGCCGAGCCGAGCTCCGCCGCCAGCCGTTCGGCGGCCTCCCCGATCAGGTAGCAGGCCGCGCAGCGGTCGCCGACAGCCGCCGCCAGGGGCTTGAAGCTCTCCCCTTTGGGGCGCCCGCCGGCGATCAGGCGGACGCCGCCCTCGAACGCCCGGAGACCCGCCAGGGCCGAGGCCACGTTGGTCGCCTTGGAGTCGTTGACGTAGAGGACACCGTGCAGCTCCCGGACCCGCTCGAGCCGGTGTCGGACGCCGGTGAAGCCGCGAAGGCCCTCGGCGACCGCGTCGCGGGGCAGTCCAGAGGCGAGCGCGGCGGCCGCAGCCGCCATCGCGTTCTCGACGTTGTGCGCGCCGAGCAGCTGGAGCTCCTCGACTTGGAACAGCGCCTCGTCCGCGGCGAAGATCACACCCTCGCGCAGGCTGAGCTCGCAGTCCGGATCGACTGCGTCGGTCTCCGCCGGACAAAAGCGGATGCGGCGGCCGCAGCCGCCCAGATCGCGGCCGTCGAGCTCCTCGGTCTGGCCGTTGTAGACGGCGCAGTCGTCGTTCGCCTGATTGGCGAAGACGCGCAGCTTGGCGGACAGATAGTCATCGACGGTGCGGTGGCGATCGAGGTGGTCCGGTGCGAGGTTGATGAAGACCGCGCACTCCGGCGAGAACCGGGAGGAGTCCTCGAGTTGGAAGCTGGAGCACTCGCAGACCACCGTCGCGTCCGGGTCGACCGCGCCGACCAGGGAGGCGAGCGGGGTGCCGACGTTGCCCGCCACGGCGACGGGGCGCCCGGCGGTCCGGTGCAGGTGGCCGAGCAGCTCTGTCGTGGTGGTCTTGCCGTTGGTGCCGGTGACCGCGCAGAAAGGGTTCGGGATCAGGCGCCAGGCGAGCTCGAGCTCGCCGGTGACCGCCACCCCACGCTCCCGGGCCGCCGCGACCACCGGGGCGTCCTGGGGCACGCCGGGGCTCTTCACCAGCGTTCGGGCACGATCGAGTTGCCGTGTTCCGTCCACGCCCAAGCTGACTTCGACGCCCGCCCGCTCCAGCCCTGCCGCCTCCTCGGGGCTCGCGGAATCGACCCCGAATACGGTCTCGCCACGCTCTGCGAGCAGGGTCGCGATCGCGACGCCGGAGCGCGCCAGACCGACCACGAGGAAGGGCCCCTCGGGCAGCGGCGGGCGCGGCTTCAAGCCTGGGTTCACATAACTATCTTCGCCCCCCGCGCCTTTCTCCCTGCGCGCCCGGGACCTGCGCGAGCACCGATCGGCGGCCGAGATCTAGGTGCCGATCGACTGCTGATAGAGCGTGAAGCCGATCCCGCCGCAGACCGCGGCGACGATCCAGAAGCGCAGCATGATCTTCGTCTCCGACCAGGCCATCAGCTCGAAGTGGTGATGAACCGGCGCCATCAGCAGGACGCGCCGGCGGAGCATCTTGAAGGTGGCGACCTGGAGCGCGACCGAGAGCGCCTCGATCACGAAGATGCCGCCCGTGACGATCAGCAGAACCTCGGTCTGGGTCATCACCGCCAGCGCCCCGATCCCGCCCCCCAATCCGAGCGATCCCGTGTCCCCCATGAAGATCGACGCGGGGAATGCGTTGAACCAGAGAAAGCCGATGCAGCCGCC
>DATGDO010000110.1:0-25918 GCA_035310805.1 Solirubrobacterales bacterium | reverse complement strand
CCTCCTGGTCATCGTGGGTCTGGTCGTGCTCCGGGTAATGCGAGAAGTTCGCCGGCAGGTCGATGACGGCGAGGCCGAAGGAGCTCACGCCCAGACCGGCCCTCGCCCGTCGAAACCCCCCGCCGAAGATCGCCTCGAAGTCCTCCACGCGCTTGACGGTGACATCTGGCATCTGATTCTTCCTCTCCCACGGCCCCCGCTGGAGGCTTATCCGCCGAGCGAGAGTACGGCTGCACCACGAACCCTACCGTGACGTAGCTCATTCAACGCGCTGTTGGCCTCGGCGAGGGGGTAGAGCTGGATCTCGGTGTGCACGGGCACGCTGGGCGCGAGCGCCATGAACTCCTCGCCGTCCAAGCGGGTCAGGTTCGCCACCGAGCGCACGGTGCGCTCCCTCCAGAGCAGCTCGTAGGGGAACTGGGGAATGTCGCTCATGTGGATGCCCGCGCAGACGACGGTCCCCCCGGGCGCCACGGCCCGGAGCGCCTCGGGCACGAGCTCTCCGACGGGCGCGAAGATGATCGCGGCGTCGAGGTTCGAGGCCTCGGGGTCGCCCACGGCTCCCGCCCATCGGGCGCCGAGCTCCCTCGCCAGCCCCTGCGCCTCGGCGTCGCCCTCGCGCGTGAGCGCGAAGACATGGCGCCCCTGCGAGACGGCCACCTGGCAGATGATGTGCGCAGAGGCGCCGAAGCCGTAGAGGCCTAGGCGCTCGCCGTCACCCGCGAGCCGCAGCGAGCGGTAGCCGATCAGCCCTGCGCAGAGCAGCGGCGCGGCCTGCTCGTCCGGATATCCCTCGGGGATCGGGAAGCAGAAGCGTTCGTCCGCCACGGCTCGCTCCCCATAGCCGCCGTCCAGGTCGTATCCCGTGAACTTCGCGTGCTCGCAAAGGTTCTCCCTTCCGCTGCGGCAGTATCGGCAGGTGCCGTCCGTCCAGCCCAGCCAGGGCACCCCCACCCGGTCGCCCTTGGCGAAGCGGGTCGCACCCGGCCCCGCGTCGGCGACCCGGCCGACGATCTGATGCCCGAGAACCAGCGGCAGCTTCGGCTTGGTCAGCTCCCCGTCGACTATGTGCAGGTCGGTCCGGCAGACGCCACAGGCCGCTACCTCGAGCAGCACCTGGCCCTCCGCGGGGACCGGATCCTCGAGCTCCCGCTCGACGAGTGCCTCCCGCGGCTGCTCCAGCACCATCGCTCGCATGGGCTGATTGTGTCGAACGAGATCGCCGCGGCCAGAGTCCTGCGAAGCGGCGCTTCCCTGCGTGGTCGCCGGAGCTGCGACAGGAGCCGCCGCCGCACGCGCGGCGAGCGCAACCCACCCGACCGGTCCGCGACCGGGTCAGTAGGTCTCGACGATCTCGTAGAGAGTCGTCCGCTGGGCCGGTGTCCGACCGGCCCGGCGGGCGGCATCTATGAGCTGCCCGGGCTCCAGCCGCACACCGTGCTGCGAGCCCGCCATCCGGGAGATGTTCTCCTCCATCAGCGTGCCGCCGAGATCGTTGACGCCCCAGCGCAGGCTCTCGGTCGCCGCGTCCAGCCCCATCTTCACCCAGCTCGCCTGGAGATTCGGGATCGTCCGGCCGAGCGCGAGCCGGAAGACGGCGGTGTGCTTGAGGTTCTCGGTGCGCGAGATCTCCTCCACCCCATGCGTGCGCCCCAGCAGCGTGTTGTACGGGATGAAGCTGAGCGGGACGAATTCCGTGATGCCCCCGGTGCGCTCCTGAAGCTTGCGCACGATCCGCATGTGACGGGCGAGCTCCCGCGGCTCCTCGATGTGACCGAACATGACGGTCGAGGTCGAGCGCAGCCCGGCGCGGTGGGAGGCCTCGACGATCTCGATCCAGCGTGCCACCGGGAGCTTGTTCGGCGAGATCCGCTGCCGGACTCCGTCGTCGAGCACCTCGGCGGCCGTGCCGGGGGTCGAGCCGAGACCGCACTCGATCAGGTACTCGAAGACCGAGTCGGGCGAGCGACCTGAGCGCTCGCACATGTAGTGCACCTCCATCGGAGAGTACGCGTGCAGGTGGATGCCCGGCGCGCACTGCTTGGCGAGGCGCAGCCAGCGCCCGTAGTCCTCGAGCGTGTAGTCGGGATGGATGCCGCCCTGCATGCAGATCTCGGTGGCGCCGAAGTCGATCGCCTCCTGGACCCGGGCGGCGAAGTCGTCCTCCGTCACCAGGAACGCATCCGGTGAGCGCTTGCCCTGGCCGAAGCCGCAGAAGCCGCAGCCGACCAGGCAGATGTTGGTGAAGTTGATGTTCCGGTTGACGACGAAGGTCGCCGTCTCCCCGGCGAGCTCGGCGCGGAGCTCGTCCGCCGCCACCCGCATCTCCTCGATCACCGCGGGTCGTGTCTCCGCGAAGAGCGCCGTCAGCTCCTCCTCGCTGAGCTCCCCCCCGCGCCGGCCCTTCTCGATGGCGCCCGGCGCGATCTCCGGCGAGGGCGGGATCTCCTGACGCCGCCCGGAGCCGCGGCGGGGGATGAAGCTCCAGTACTTGAGCTTGACGACGTCGAGGACGCCCTGCTCCATCCAGTCCGGGTCGAGGTACTGCGGATACGCGCAGAGTCGCTCGGTCAGGGCATAGCCGCGCGGCGCCAGCTCCTTGCGCACCTGGTGCGGGCTCGGAAACGGCTCCTCGGGCGAGATGTGGTCGCCGTTCGAGGAGAGCCCGCCGAGGTCGGTCGCCCCCGCCTCGACCAGCTCGGGCCACCAGTCGGCGAGGTTGGGCGGCACCTGTATGCCCACGTCCGGCATCAGCCGCCTGCTCTCGTGAACCAGGAGCTTCATCTCGTCGACGGAGACG
This sequence comes from Solirubrobacterales bacterium, assembly GCA_035310805.1. GTDB lineage: Bacteria > Actinomycetota > Thermoleophilia > Solirubrobacterales > 70-9 > DASUPK01. Next base: position 23,118 of record DATGDO010000110.1, on the reverse strand, counting down.
TCGCTCGCCCACGATGGGAGCGGCGGCGAGGGGGACGCCGTCCCCGGAACACGGCCTTTGTGAACGCCAGCAGGGTCCCCGGGCTGGCTAGATGCGGCCCACGTTCCGGAGCCGCCGTCCCCCTCGCCGCTGGCCCACCGCCGGCGCGAGGCATCATCGGCGATCTCGGCCACTTCCGCGCCGTAGTAACGCGGGTGAGGCACGAAGTTCTGGAGGATCACCTCCTGGATGTGGCCGTACTCGGCGTGTAACGCGGCGATCGCCTCCAGAGCGGCGACCCGCTCCTCGGGGGTCTCGCCGATGCCGACCAGGATCCCCGTCGTGAACGGGATCCGCAGCTCCCCTGCGAGGCGCATCGTCTCCAGCCTCTTGGCGGGATGCTTGGTCGGCGATCCCTGGTGCACCACGAGGCCGGGATCGATCGATTCGAGCATCAGGCCCTGCGAGGCCGTCACCTCGCGGAGGCGAGAGAGGTCCTCCCGGGAGAGGACGCCGAGATTGGTGTGCGGGAGCAGGCCCCGTTCGAGGGCCCGCCGGCCGGCCCAGGCCACATAGGAGGTGAAGTCCGGGTGGCCCCAATCACTCAGCCGCTCGGCGACCTCGGGGTTGACCTCCGGCCGTTCCCCGGTGAGGACGAGGAGCTCCTTGGCGTTTCGGCGCACCGCCTCGTCGAGGCGGCGCTCGACCTCGTCCGGACCGTGGATGTGCGCGCGCCGCGTGGCGAAGGCGCAGTACTTGCAGTAGCACTGGCACGTTCTCGAGAGTGAGAGCGTGTAGTTGCGCGAGAAGGTCACCCTGCGCATCGCAGGGGGAACCTAGCGAACGCGTGTCATCAGCTCAGGCGGCCCCGGACGCGAAGCGGAGGAGCCGCCGCCTTGTTCAGGTACCGGCGATGCCGCCGGGCGGAGAGGACGGCGGAGGACCGCCCGGGCCGCGGGACTGCCGCAGGCCCGGCGCCTCACCCGCGGGCGGCGCCGGACCGCGCGGCGCGACAGTGTCCGCAAGCTCCTGCACCGGGCCGCTCGAGGGCTCGATGATGAACTTGTAGACGACCGCCGCGAGCAGGCCGCCGACCAGCGGGCCGAAGATGTAGACCCAGGCGTCGGCGAAATGGTTGCCGACCAGCGCCGGTCCGAACCAGCGGGCCGGGTTGAACGAGCCACCGGTCAGCGGGCCGAGCACCATCACGGCCATGCCGAGCGCGCCGCCGATCGAGATCGCGGCCCAGCGCCGCGTCTCCGGGTTGAGGGCGACAGCGAGAACGGTGAGCACCAGGATGAAGGCGCCGATGCCCTCGACCAGGAAGCCCTGGAAGGCCCCGCCGAGCAGCGGGCTGATCTTCGGCGTACCGTAGTCCGAGGCACGTCCCTCGTCGAGCAGGAACGCCTTGGTGAGCAGGGCGCCGAGCACTCCGCCCGAGAGCTGGGCGAGGATGTAGACCAGGCCGTCGATCGGATCGATGCGCCGGATCGCGATGAACGCCGCAGTGATAGCCGGGTTGAAATGCCCGCCGCTCGCCACGCCGATGCTGATGATCAGCGCGAAGAGCACGAGGAAGTGGGTCAGACCAACCACCGCGAAGTCGGAGCCGAACTGGGGGTTTTGGCCGGTGGCCACATAGAGCGAGACGACGCTCGTGATGAAGAAGACCAGGAGCAGCGTCCCGATCAGCTCAGCGATGTACGCCGCGAGACCTCGATCTTGCACTTGAAGTGACCTCCTCGTAGACGCGAGGGCGCTCCGCAGGCGATAGCCGAGGAGCAACCCGTTTCTCTCTGGCTGCCCCAACGCTGTGAGGCGGCGCGCAGTCTAACCGCATTTCCGGCCGGGGCCGTGACCGCCGGGCAAACCTTTATCGCGACCTTGGGGATAGGGTCAGCGGCGGAATGAGACGGGTCGCCGCGCTGCTGGCGGCCGCTCTCCTCGGGGCCGCGCTCTCGGGCTGCGGCGGGAGCGGCGCTGAACCGGGCGCGCCCAAGGGCGCGACCCTGGTGCTCGACTTCCAGCCGAACGCGGTCCACTCCGGGATCTACGCCGCGCAGGCCAGCGGCTACTTCAAGGACGAGGGCCTTGACGTCGCGATCCGTGAGCCCTCCAACCCGGCCGACAGCGCCAAGCTGCTCGAGTCCGGCCGCGCCGACTTCGCCGTCATGGATATCAACGACTTCGGCATCGCCCGCGAGAGGGGGCTCGACCTGATCGCCATCGCCGCGATCGTCCAGCGGCCGCTCGCCTCCGTGATCGCGCACGATCGCAATCGAATCAGCACCCCTGCCGATCTCGCCGGCAAGACGGTCGGGGTCACCGGCGTTCCCTCCGACGACGCCGTCCTCGACAGCGTCCTGGGCTCGGGAGGCGTTGACCCGTCCTCGGTGCATCGGGTGACGATCGGCTTCAACGCAGTCGCCGACCTCGCCGCCGGCAAGGTGGATGCGGCAACCGCCTTCTGGAACGCGGAGGGCGTCCAGCTCCAGCAGCTCGGCGTGCCCGTCCGCGAGTTTCGCGTCGATCAGTTCGGCGCGCCGCGCTACCCGGAGCTCGTCGTTGCCACCACACGCAGGTCCTGTCCGATCGCGCATCGGTTCTTCGCCGGGCTGAGCCGCGGATACCACACGCTCGGCGGCGACCCGGCGTCGGCACTCGACGACCTGCTCAGTGAGGTCAACGGCCTGGATCGCGCCCTGCAACAGAAGGAGCTCGAGGCCCTGGTCGCCGCCAATGCGTTCTCAGGCAGGGCTCCCGAGGCGAACACTGCTGCGCTGCAGCCGGGCCGGGCGAGGGCATGGCTCGACTGGGCGACCGGGCATGGGCTGGTCGCGGGCTTCGCGGCGGGCCGCATCGCGGCGGGATTCCAACCCGCCGCCACGGACTGCGACTAGCCCAACGCCCGCTCGACCAGATCCGGCAGCTCCCGGGCCATTCGGCTGCGGGGGACCGCCATCGCGAGGCCCGCCTCGTCTGCCCGGCGCTTGGTCTCCACATCGGTGTGCGCATAGAACCCGATCACCGGCAGGCCGAGGTCTGAGAGCGCCTCGGGCTCGACTACGTCCAGGTCAGCGACGACCAGGTCGATCCCGTCGAGCTCGTCTGGCACCGCCGGATCCTGCTCCACCTCGTGGCCGGCGGCCTCCAGCGAGCTGCGCACGCGACTCGCGAGCATCAGATCTCGCACCAGCGCCGCGATCCGGGCCAAGAGCAGCTCCTACAGACTCCGGCGCCGCCGGAAGTCGCGGCGCACGCTCTCGGGCCGACCCCACATCTGCACCACCTCGGCGCGGCCCTCCTGTGCGTCGCGGACACGCAGCTCGCCGGCGATCCCCTCGCGGTCGAGCTTGCTGAGCACACCACGGACGGTCTCGGCGGCGGCTGCGTGGCCGAAGCGATGGGCGACGTTGATCCTCCAATGCCAGCCGGCCCGCGAGTAGGGCTGGGCGTTCACCTGGGAGAGCATCACCGCGGCGTCCACGTAGCGGCTCTCATCGGCGATCCGCAGGTCGAGCTCGAGGTCCGTCCAATCGTCCGGCAGCGAGTCGACCACCGCCTCGAAGTCCTGCGCCAGCGCCATTGGCGCAGACTAGCGGGGCGGCTTCGCCATCAGACCGCGGCTGTAGCGCGCTAACCGATGAAGACCTGCTCGAGCAGGAAGACGTTGAGGGCGATGATCAGGGCCGATAGGACGCCCGTCACGCCCGTCAGCCAGCGCGGGTTGGCGAGCGAGCCCATCAGGTCCCGCCGCCGGGCGAGCAGCAGCAGCGGGACCAGGGCGAAGGGGATCCCGAAGGAGAGGACGACCTGGCTGCCCACCAGCGCATCGGTCGGGTCGATGCCGAGCCCGAGGACGATCAGGGCCGGGGTCAGGGTGATCGCGCGGCGCAGGAAGATCGGGATCTTTCGCCTGATGAAACCCTGCATCACGACCTGGCCGGCCATCGTGCCCACCGAGGACGAGGCGTAGCCGGAGGCGAGCAGCGCGATCCCGAAGATCGTGGCGGCGCCGGGCGAGACCAGCTGCTTGAGCCCGTTGTATGCCCCGTCGATGCTGTCGATCCCCGGCAGGCCGCCTTCGTGGAAGAGCGCCGCGGCCATCACCATCATCGCGATGTTCACGGCGCCGGCCAGCGCCATCGCGATGACCACGTCGATCCGCTCGAAGCGCAGGATCTGGCGCTTCTCGCTCTCGTCCCGGCCGACGATCCGGCGCTGCGTGAGGGCGGAATGCAGATAGATCACGTGCGGCATGACGGTCGCGCCGATGATCCCCGTGGCGAGGAGGACGCTCTCGGCCCCGCCGAAGCCGGGGACGAAGAGGTGATGGACGACCTGGTCGCCGGCGGGATGGGACTCGAGGATCTCGAAGGCGAAGGCGAGCACCACGACGCCGACGAGCACGACGATCCCCGCCTCCAGGCGGCGAAAGCCCTTCTGCTGCAAGCCGAGGATCGCGAACGCGCCGGCGCCGGCGAGCAGGCCCGCCGGGAACAGCGGGATCCCGAAGAGGAGGTTGAGGCCCAGGGCGGCGCCCACCACCTCGGCGATGTCGCAGGCGGCGGCGACGATCTCTGCCTGGATCCAGAGGCCGATCGAGGTGCGCCGAGAGAAAGAGTCGCGGCAGGCCTCGGCCAGGTTCTTCCCGGTCGCGATGCCGAGCTTCGCGGACTGGGTCTGGACCACCATCGCGATCAGGTTCGCCGCGAGCACCACCCAGAGCAGCAGGTAGCCGAACTTTGCGCCGCCGGCGATGTTGGTGGCGAAGTTGCCGGGATCGATGTAGGCGACCGCCGCGATGAAGGCCGGCCCGAGAAACGGCCAGATGCGTGGCAGGCCTCGCGCATGGCCCTCGAGCGAGCGCCGCGCCGCGCGGGCAACGGCCGCCTCGCCGGGCAGGACGTCCTCGACTCCGCCCAGGCCGTTGGAGGGCGCCGCAGGCGGCGAGAGCTCACCGGGTAGGGGCTCTACAAGCCCGAGGTCGTCCTCACCAACGGAGAGATCCTGCTTGCTCATGACCCCCCTGCGGGTCGACGGCGGACTCTCATGCTTGCCGCCAGCTCGGGGCCGAGCGGGTGCGTGCGGCCGGCGATCTCGACCATCACGGGACCGCCGAAGGGCTCACGCCCCTCGACCACCAGCCTCGCACCCGGCTGGATGGCCCGCTCGGCGAGGTAGCGCAGCATCGAGGCGTCGCTGTCGGAGACGCGCGTGAAGATCCCCTGGTCACCGGGCTTCAGCTCGGTGAGCGGGATGGAGTCCTCCGCGCTGATCGCGAGGTCCCGGTCGGGGATCGGGTCGCCGTGCGGATCGAGGACCGGCTCCCCCAGCTTCGCGGCGATCAGCTCCTCGAGCTCCTCGGAGATGTGGTGCTCCAGCACCTCGGCCTCGGCGTGCACCCGGTCCCATGGCATATCGAGCACCTCGGCGAGGAAGAGCTCGATCAGCCTGTGATGGCGGATCACCTCGAGCGCGATCCGCTCGCCCTCCGGTGTCAGGCGCGCCCCGCGATAGGGCGCGTACTCGACCACACCCTCGGCGGCCAGGCGCCGGAGCATCCCCGACGCCGAGGCCACGGTGACGCCGAGGCGCTGCGCCACGGCGGTCGTCCCCACGGCGTTGGCTTCGCGCGCCTGCAGCTCGTAGAGGGCCTTGGCGTAGTTCTCGGCCCCCTCGTTCGTGCGGCGCCTGGGGTGCGCGTTGTGCGCCGGTGCGCTCATCGTGCGAATTGAAGCAGATGCGAACTCGGAAGTTAGGAGTGGCTAACTGAGGCCCGCCCAAAGAGCCGCTGGAGGGCGCGGCCTACAATCGACGCGTGGCCGAGACCGCTGCGCAGGTCGATCTGGACGGGCAATACCGGGCGCTTCGCGAGCAAGCCGGATTCGTGATCAGGGACCGGGCGGTGCTGCGCGTCAGTGGACCCGACGCCGCCGAGTATCTCCAGGGCCAGCTGACGAACGACGTCGAGGCGCTCGAGCCCGAGCGGGGCTGCTACGCCGCACTGCTCGACCGGAAGGGGCATCTCCAGTCGGACATGCGCGTCCTGCGCCTCGATCCCGGCATTCTCGGCAGCCCCTCCGCCTCGTCCTCGGGAGTGCCTCGCATCTACTGGCTCGATCTCGAGCGAGGTCCCGCCGAGGGCGTCCTGAGGCATCTGCGGACCTACAGCATCGGCCGGGACGTCGAGATCGAGGACGTCGGCGAGCGCTGGGCGATCGCCTCGCTGATCGGCCCGCGAGCCTGTGAGCTCAGCGGGTTCGAGGGACTCGGACCCGAGCACGCGCAGCGCTTCCGCCGGTGGGATGGCACGGAGGTGCTCGCCGTCGCGACGGAGGCCGGTCTCGACCTGATCGTGAAGACGGATGAAGTCGCCGCCCTCGAGCAGGTCCTGCGCGCGGGCGGCGCCGTCGAGGCCAGCGAGGGGGCCGCCGAGATCATCCGGGTCGAATCCGGAAGACCTCGGTTCGGGCTCGACATGGGCCCGGAGTTCATGCCCGCCGAGGCGGGCATCGTCGACCGGGCGGTCGACTTCGAGAAGGGTTGCTACATCGGACAGGAGCCGGTCGCCAGGCTCCATTACCGCGGCAAGCCCAACAGGACTCTGAGAGGCCTGCGCCTGAGCGCGACCGCCGCACACGGGGACGCGCTTCGGCTCGGCGAGAAGGAGGTCGGCGCGATCGGGACCGCCTGCCTCTCCCCCGCCCTCGGCCCGATCGCCCTGGCGATCGTCAGGCGCGAGGCGAGCGACGGGGATCGGCTGGAGGTGGCCAACGGCGGGGTCACCGGGGAGCTCGTCGAGCTCCCTTTCACCGCCTGATCCGGGTGCCGCGTCCCATATCTCGGTTCGGCTAGATTCCTCAGCGCATGCTGCGGAGGGGCAGATCATCGGTCTTGGCTTCGGCGACCGTCGTCCTGGCGGCGCTGGCGGTGACCGGCTGCGGACGCAACGATTTCAACAACGACCCGCGCCCTCCGATCCCGGCCGAGGTCTCCGTGAAGATCGCGAGCGACGGCGTCGCGGTCTCGCCCAAGGAGTTCGGCGCGGGCCTGGTCAACTTCACGATCGCGAACCTCACCAACCGGGCCGGCAGCCTGGCGATCCATGGCCCGGTCGACGCCGACAGCGATCAGATCCCGCCGGGCGGCGCTGAGACGGTCAAGGTCGAGATGAAGAGCGGGAACTACGAGGCGAGCGCCGCCGGGACCGCCGTGCGGCCGTTCAGCTTCACCGTCGGGCCCGAGCGCCCGTCCGGTCAGAACGACCTGCTGCTGCCCTAGGCCGGCTTCGCCTGCCGGGGCCTCTCCCAGGCGGGATGCTTCGATGGTCGGATCGTGTCGCCCTGAATGGCGGAGGACCTGAGGGCCAGGCGCGCCAATTCACGAATCTCCCGCGACGGCGGGCCGCCTAGTCCGCCGTGTCGGCAACCTCGATCAGGGACTCGATCCGCTCGAGGCGGGCACGAACGCTCTCGACCATCTCGTCGAGCGTCGCACGCGCCTTGTCCGAGCTGGTCTTGATCCCCGTCAGGGTCGAGCGGATCGCCTGCGCCTGCTTCAGGCAGTGGACCGCCTCGGCCGCGGCGTCGCGGACGGCGGCGGCGTCGACGGTCAGGTCACGCTCCCTCGACATCGCCACCCTCGCGGCCGCGAGCCGGTAGGCGACCTCCAGGGCAAGGCTCTCGGGCTGATCGCGGTCCACCGCGACGATCAGCTTGTTGCCCTCATACTCGACGAGCGTCTCGCGTCCCGAGGGCACCCGCTCCTCCCCGGCCAGCACCAGTACCGCGAAGGAGGCGGCGCGCGCCGCCATCGCCTCGTTCAGCTCCCGCCAGGCATCGTTCCTGGAGAGCTTCTTGTCCTTCGCCTCGAAGACGATCCTGCCCTGAGAGGGTCCGCTGCCCGCTCCGAGCTCGATCACCGTGTCTCCTTTCTTGCCTCCGCCTTCGGCTCCCTCGCCGCCGGTGTGCGAGGAGGCATCGCCCCGGGTCGCCGCGATGCGCTCGAGCGCCTGGTCCACACGCTCCTCGAAGCTGCGCCCCTTGCGCGTCCCGGCCTCCTCGGCCTCCTCGAGAGCTACGCGGCCCTGCTCGAGGCCGGCGAGCTCCGCGGCGCGGTTGAGCAGCTCGTCCACCTTCTCCTCCAGCTTCTGATCGCGCGCCTCCTGATCCTCCTTGCGCTCGCGCACCCAGCTGCGCAGTGTCGACAGCATCGGCCCGAGCGGGTTGCGCTCGTCCTCGGCGGAGAGGCGCCGCATGAATTCCTCGTCGCGCTCGTCGAGCATGCGCTTGATCTGAGCCTGCACGGCGCCCTCCCGGTCCTCGCCGAAGGTGGCGGCGATCTGCTCGGAAAGCTCCTCGCTGTGGGACTCGAGGGCCTGGCCGAGGGCGCCGGAACCCTCCTCCCCGCCCAGGGCGCGGCGCAGCCCCTCCTCGATTCGCTCCACCGCCTCGCGGTTGCGCTCCTCGACGGTCTCGCTGTGCACGCGCGAGAGGCGCTCGAACTCCCGCCGTACGTAGTCGACCTCGATCGCCGTGTCCTCTCGGTCGAGCACCCTGGCCCCGATCTCGATGGCGCGCCGCACGGAGCGCGCCGGCTCCTCACCGGCCTCGGCACGATCGCGCACGACCCGCGCGGTCTCGCGGTCGGCGATCGTCAACGCTTCGATCACGATGCGGTCCTCGACCAGGCGAACCGAGCCCGGCCCATCAGGCTGGATCGGCAGCTGTCTCTCTGAGGCTTCCATTGGACTCTTGAACGTAGTCGGGTCTCCGGACACCAACCTGACAGGGGTGGAATACGATCCAGCGGTCCACGACGAACAAGGCGGGAGTCACATTGGCCGTAGAGATCGCCGACGTATCCAAGCTCGATGTCCAGCCGGGCGAGCTGCCCGAGAAGATGGCCGCCTGGGTGATTCGCCCAGAGCGAGAGGGCGAGCCCAAGGACGCCTTCCAAGTGGAGGAGATCGAGGTGCCGGAGCCCGGCGCCTTCGAGGTCATCGTCCGCGTGATGGCCGCTGGCGTGAACTTCAACAACGTCTGGGCGGCACTCGGCAAGCCCGTCTCCGTCTTCGGCTACGGCGACCACGAGCAGTGGGGCCACCACATCGGAGGCTCCGACGCCTCCGGCGTCGTCTGGAAGGTCGGCGAGGGCGTCACCAAGTGGAAGCCGGGCGACGAGGTGGTGATCCACTGCAACCAAGCCTCCTACGAGGACGTCGAGGTGCACGGCCTGGACCCGCTCGCCGCGCCCAGCCAGATGATCTGGGGATACGAGACGACCTGGGGCTCCTTCGCCCAGTTCACCAAGGTCCAGGCGCAGCAGCTGCTCCCCAAGCCCCAGAACCTCTCCTGGGCTGAGTCCTCAGCGTACGGGCTCACCTACTTCACCGCCTACCGGATGCTGATCGACCAGTGCAAGCTGCAGGCAGGTCACAACGTGCTGATCTGGGGCGCCGCCGGCGGGCTCGGCGTCTTCGCCACCCAGATCTGCAAGGCGGCCGGCGCCAACGCGGTCGGCGTCGTCTCCTCCGACGAGAAGGGCGAGCTGGTCAAGCGCCTGGGCGCGGTCGACTACATCAACCGCAACGACTTCTCGGGAATGATGCGAAGGGGCGGCGAGTCGCCCGACCAGGAGAAGGCGCGCTTCAAGGAATCCCGGGGGTTCGCCAAGCGAGTCAAGGAGATCCTCGGCGACTCGCCCGACATCGTCTTCGAGCACGTCGGACAAGCCACCTTCCCCACCTCGGTCCTCGTCGTCAAGCCGTTCGGCAAAGTGGTGATCTGCGGCGCGACCTCCGGCTACACCCTGGACTTCGACGTCCGCTACCTCTGGATGCGCCAGAAGCAGATCATCGGCTCCCACTTCGCCAACGCATACGAGTGCATGCGGGCGAACCAGCTGATGGCCGAGGGCAAGATCCAGCCGGTTCTCTGGCGGGTGATGGGGTTCGACGGCGTCGCCGAGGCGCACCAGCTCCTGCACGAGAACAAGCACCTCGGCAAGATCTCGATCCTGGTCGGAGCGACCAGCGAGGACGGGGGCAAGACCGAGGAGGGCCCGGGCGCGATCCGGGCCGAGGTGGGCGCGTGAGCGCCCGTCGTGGTTTGGGGTTGGGAGCGTGAGCCCCGAGGAGACCGCACAGGGAACCTGGGACCAGGAGACCCCGCGCGACGGCGCGCTCGACGTCGTCTACATCGACTGGCACGTCCACCCGTTCCGCGCCGAGCGCTGGTATGAGATCTGGGAGCCCGGCGCCGCCCGCGCGATGGCCTTCGGCGCCAAAGGCTGGTCCCTGACCCGGAATGTCGAGGATCCCCTCCACTTCCGCCAGGCGGGGCTCTGGGAGGACCGGGCTGACTTCGAGCGCTACTGGTACTCGGATGAGATCTCGGCACTCCGCGAGGAGGCGGTCAACTACTACAACAAGCCCCTCCTTCCCGTCTGGCACGTCCTGATCGCCGGCGAGTAGCGGTGAGCCTCGCGCGAGCCAGCGCCCCCGGCCATCGTCAGGCAGCTACTTAGCGCTCACCCACGTGTTCGTTGGGGTGCATCGGATGACCCTCATCCATCGCCCACTCGCCCGCTTTGCCCTGCCCGCCGTGATCGCGGCGGCACTGATCGCCGGCAACGCCGGCCTCGCGAATGCCAAGGTGAGCGCCACCCTCAGCGGTCAGCTGCTCACGATCAGCGGCGGCAAGGCATCCGACCACGCCACCGTGTTCTGTGCCCAGGGGCAGGTCAAGCTGAACGGCCAGGACCCGAGGAGCGGCCCCGTCGCCTGCTCCAGGGTCTCGGAGGTCGACGCGGTGATGGGAGCCGGCAATGACCGCGTCGACCTCTCCGGGGTCGGGCCTGACGCCGGCTTCGCCCAGCGCGATCTCCCGGGCGGCTTCGGGCACGGTACCGGCGCGGCGAGCAACCTCGGGCGCGGCAACGACCGGTACGTCGGTGGCGCCTCCGCCTTCAACCTGGTGCTCGCCGGACCCGGAGACGACCAGATCACGGGTGGCCGCCTCCGCGACAGCCTTCAGGGAGGCAGCGGCGACGACAGCGGCGCGGCCGGCTCTGGCCGCGACATCCTGCTCGGCAACTCGGGAAACGACAAGCTCAACGGCGGCAGCGACGACGACCTGCTCAGCGGTAACGCGGGCGACGACGTCCTGATCGGTGGCGCGGGGGCCGACCTGCTCGGCGGCGGAGTGGGCATCGATCGCCTCTTCGGCGGCCCAGGCCCCGATCGGCTGATCGGCGGACCCGGCAAGGACCGCCTCAACGGCGGACCCGGCAAGGACACGCTGGCCCAGGATTCGCCGACGAAGAAGTAGTCGCTAGCGCTCGATCGGCAGCTCGAACCAGACGTGCGTGCTGCCCTCGTAGACGGCCCATTCAGAGGTGAGCCCGTCGACCAGGGCGAGCCCACGCCCACGGGTCTCGGTCGCCTTCCTGATCTCCGGGATCGCCGCGGCAGGGTTGCCTTGATCAGCGACCTCGCCGCGGATCGACTCCTCGCCCGGCACCAGCGTCAGGATGATGGGCTTTCCGGGACCATGCTCTACCGAGTTGTTGATCAGCTCGGTGACGACAGCCACCAGATCGCGCAAGGTCGCCTCGGGGAGCGCCGGGAAGCGCTGCCGGACGGCCTGACGCGCCCGACCGCCCGCGCCTCGGTTGGGAGAGATGACGAGGCGGAACTCCCCGGAGCGTCCTGCTCCCTCGTTCATGTCTGAGCAGGCTAGTGCTGTTCGAGCGGGGCCATGGTGAGGCCCGCCTGCCGGAGCTGCTCCCAGTAGAGCTCGGCGGGTTCACGCGGGCCGGTCCAGACTGCGGCCTGGCCGCGGTTGTGGATCGTCTCGGCGAACCGGTAGCCGGCCTCGAGCGAGACTCCGGGGATCACGCGGGAGAGCGTCTTCGCGACGTGATCGAAAGTGTTGTGGTCGTCGTTGAGGACGATCACGAGCCAGTTTCCGCCCACACCCTCCTCAGGACCAGCGGATCTCGGCCTTTCAACCGTGGTCGTGGCCACGCGGCGGAAGGTAGAGGATTCAACCCGAGGCGCGGGAATTTCCCGCCCGTGGGGTCCGTTCAGCCGCTGTGTTCATGGCGGCCGTTCATGCCGCCTCAAGCTAGAACGGGTTCGGGACCTGAACCACGACGTTGTCGAAGACGCCGGTGATCCCGGTGCCCGCGCCCGACCCCTTGGCGCCGGCGGTGACCACCGTCTGGCGCCCGTCGGGCTGATCGGCACCGGAGTCCGTCGTCCCGACGACGCCCGTGCCGTTGATCGACCCGACGACGCTGGTGCTCGTGCCGCCGTACGAGAAGGCGCGCAGCGTGATCACGTTCGGCTTGGAGCCGAGCTTGACGAACTTGCCGCTGCCGGTCGCCTCGAGCTTCGGGCCGGCCGGGCCCTTCGGGTCGCGAAGGTACTGCCACTTGTGCGAGTTGGGCAGGATCCGAAGCACGTAGCTCGCCGTGCTGCTCGAGCGGACCCCGATCCCGACGAAGGACTTCTTCTGGAGCTTCTTGGTGCCGCCGCCGACGGTGGTGGTCGCGACCATGCCCTGGTCGGCGTACTGATCGCTCGAGTCCGCGACCACGGACGAGCGGAAGGCGCAGGAGTTGGTCTTGTTGCCGACGCCGATCCCCAGCGCCTGGTTGCCGACCCACTTCCGTTTGCAGTTGGCTCCGCCGACCTTGTGGAAGGCGTTGATGTCGTCCGCGCCCTGGAAGGTGTAGTTCGCCACCGGAATCGGGGCCGCATGCGCCACCGCGCCCGCCGCGGCGGCGGCGCAGGCGACGAGCACGGCTGTGAGCTTGGTTCTCATGCGGGCGTGAGCGTAGCCGTGAGGCGTCCGGCAGATTGCAAGAACACCCCTCAGCGCAGGTCGGAGCGCTCCCCACCACGCGGCTCGATTTTCGTGGCACTTACCATTAGGGCATGAGCGAGCACCGCCTGTCCGAGCGGGACCGTTCCTGGGTCATGCGCACGTACGCGGGCCACTCCGACGCCCGGCGGTCCAACGAGCTCTACCGCAAGAACCTGGCCAAGGGCCAGACCGGGCTCTCGGTCGCCTTCGATCTGCCCACGCAGACCGGCTACGACCCCGACGCCGAGCTGGCGCGCGGCGAGGTCGGCAAGGTCGGGGTCTCGATCGCCCACAAGGGCGACATGCACACGCTCTTCGACGGCATCCCGCTGGGCGAGATGAACACCTCGATGACGATCAACGCCACAGCAGCCTGGCTGCTGGCCCTCTACGCCACGGTCGCCGAGGAGAACGGCGTGGAGCGCGCCGCGCTGGCGGGGACCACCCAGAACGACATCATCAAGGAGTACCTCTCGCGCGGCACCTACGCCTTCCCGCCCGGCCCCTCGATGCGGCTGATCGCGGACACGGTCGCCTTCACGGTCAACGAGATCCCGAAGTGGAACCCGATCAACGTCTGCTCGTACCACCTGCAGGAGGCCGGGGCCACGCCCGTCCAGGAGATCGCCTACGCCCTCTCCACCGCGATTGCGGTGCTCGACGAGGTGAAGGCACGCGGCCAGGTCGCGGACGACGACTTCCCCAGGGTCTTCGGGCGGATCTCCTTCTTCGTCAACGCCGGTGTCCGCTTCATCGAGGAGCACGCGAAGCTGCGGGCGATGGGCCGGCTCTGGGAGGAGATCGGCCGTAACCGCTACGGCGTGGAGGAGCCGAAGTTCCTGCGCATGCGCTACGGCGTGCAGGTCAACTCGCTCGGCCTGACCGAGTCTCAGCCCGAGAACAACGTGCCGCGGATCGTGCTCGAGGCCCTGGCCGTGACCCTCGGCCGCGACGCGCGCGCCAGGGCGATCCAGCTGCCGGCCTGGAACGAGGCGCTCGGCCTCCCCCGCCCCTGGGACCAGCAGTGGAGCCTCCGCATCCAGCAGATCCTCGCCAACGAGACCGACCTGCTCGACTACCCGGACATCTTCGAGGGGTCCGTGGTGATGGACGGCCTGGTCGCGGAGCTCGCCGAGGGCGCCGACGCCGAGATCAAGGAGGTCGCCGAGCGCGGCGGCGCCGTCGAGGCGGTCCCGTACATGAAGGCCCGGCTGGTCGAGTCGAACCGCGAGCGGATCGCCAGGATCGAGCGCGGCGAGATCGTGGTCGTCGGCCAGAACAAGTTCACCGAGTCCGAGGACTCGCCCCTGACCACCGGCGAGGACGGGGGCATCCTGACGCCGGATCCGGAAGTCGAGCGCGAGCGGATCGCCGCGCTCGAGCAGTGGCGGGCGGAGCGCGATCAGGCCGCCGTCGACGCGGCGCTCGAGAAGCTCGCCGAGGCGGCCCGTGACGAAAGCGCGAACATTCTGCCGGCCACCATGGAGGCCGCCAAGGCCGGCGCGACGACCGGCGAGTGGGCCGGGGTGCTGCGCGAGGTCTTCGGCGACTACCGCGCGCCGACCGGCGTCTCGGAGGCGGCCGCTGCCGCCTCCGTCAACGGCGACCTGCTCGCCGGTATCCGGGAGCGGGTCGCCGCCGTCGCCGACCAGATCGGGCACCCGATCCGGATCCTGGTCGGCAAACCCGGTCTCGACGGCCACTCGAACGGCGCTGAGCAGATCGCCGTCCGCGCCCGCGATGTCGGCATGGAGGTGATCTACCAGGGGATTCGACTCACCCCCGAGCAGATCGCCAAGTCCGCCATCGAGGAGGACGTCGACGTGGTCGGGCTCTCGATCCTCTCCGGCTCCCACCGCGAGCTGGTGCCGCGCGTCGTGGAGCTGCTGCGCGCCGACGGCGCGGACATCCCGGTGGTCGTCGGCGGGATCATCCCCGCCGCCGACGCGGCCGCCATGCGCGAGGCCGGCGTGGACGGGGTCTACACCCCGAAGGACTTCGAGATCAACCGGATCATGGGCGAAATCGCCGACCTGGTCGCACAGCGCCGCCGGGCCGCGCAGCCCGCTTAGCGATGAACGACCCAGAGCTGAACGGCGACCGCAGCTCCTGGCTTCGCTGCTACCGCTGCTGGGCCCGGGACCTGGAGGTGCAGCTCCACTACGACGCGATCCTGCGCGTCGATCCCGAAAGCGGGGAGCCGTCCGAGCGGCTGGACGAGGTGCAGGAGGCCGTGGTCCAGTGCCTGCGATGCCTGCACGACCAGCCCCATCTGACGATCCAGGAGGACCGGGTCGTCCCGGTCGAGGACCGCTGGGAGCGGATGGTCGTGGGCACGCCGTGGGTGGCGTCCTGCACGGTCACGGTGGATCAGGACCAGGTCGAGAGCTGCTCGGGGCCCGAGGCCGCCGAGTCGCTCACCTACGGCTCCTTCGGCGAGCAGGGAACGCGCGAGTTCTTCACCCACGTCCGCTTCCACAAGCACGACGAGGAGCGGATCATCGTCCACCTCCTGGTCGAGCTCTACGCGCGCTCGGCCGAGGAGGCGACCGAGGTCCTCGAGGAGGCCTCGCGCGGCGTCCTCGAGATCACCTCGCTGGCCGAGGAGTCACGCCCTCCGGCCCACGCCCCCGACGAGGCGCACTAGGCCGCTTGATCCAGCCGCCCGGGTGCGGTATGTCTGGGGACGGCTACAGGACGAGGGAACCAACTGGGCCATCGAACCCGGCTGCGCGCTGTGCTCGTCCTTGCCGGCGCTCTGATCCTGCTGATCCGCTGGTGGCCACCGGGGCCGACGCGAAGAAGTCACACAAGCGCCTGCGGCTGACGTGCGATCAGGCCCACCTACCTCGACTTCCACTGCGAGCGGGAGGCGATCCCATCCTCTCCGCCTTCGACGTTCAGGTGCTCCCCTGCTGAGCACCAGGGGCCTCTGGCTTCTTCTGCTCCTCGCCGGGCGCGCCCGGGTCCTTGATCGCCTCGCCCGCGGCCTTGGCCTTGTCCTTGAGGCTCCCCTTGCCCGAAGCGATGTCCTTGAGCTCCTCAGCGTCCTCCTTCAGGGCGTCGGTTCCTCCCCGCTTGTCGACCAGCTTCTTGGCCTGGTCGGTGAGTCGTCTGAAGTTGACCATCACTCCTCCTTATCCCGGATTCTTGCGCGGGACCAGCACGGCCCGCTTGAACTCCGCGACAAGTGTCCCATCCTGGTTGTAGGCGCGGGTGTGCACCTTGACCACACCCCGGTCGGGCTTCGACTCGGAGGGACGCACCTCGAGGACCTCGGACTCCACGAATAGCGTGTCGCCGTGGAAGACCGGGTTCGGGTGGCTGAGCTCGTCGGTGGCGAGGTTGGCGATCGCCTTGCCGGAGACGTCGTTCACGGTCATGCCGAAGATCAGCGAGTAGACGTAGGGGCCCGCGACGACGTTCTTGCCCTGCTGCGACTGCGACGCGTACACGTCGTTGACGTGCAGCGGGTGGTGATTCATGGTGAGCAGGCAGAAGAGGTGATCCTCGGACTCGGTGATCGTCTTGGCGGGCCAGTGCTTGTAGACGGCCCCGACCTCGAACTCCTCCAGGTAGCGCCCGTACTCGTGCGCGCCCGAGGCCTCTCGCTCGGCCTGGTCCGTCGTCAGCTGGTGGTTCTCGTCACTCATCGTTTGGGTCGGTCTCCTCGGGTCGTGGGACTCCTCCCCTGGATCGGCGCGGGATGGTACCCGGGCCAATGCGAAGCTGCTCCGAGAGGAGCGACCCCGTTCTGGCTCGGGCTGCACCGCTCAGCCGGCGACGATCACCTCCACGCCCTCGAAGCGGGCGATGTCGGCTATCTCGGCCTCGATCTGCTCGCCCAGCCGTTCCGCCTCGATCCTCGGCAGGTTGAGGGTGATCTCCAGTCGGCCCCCCGTACGCCTTGAGCGCCAGCCGCCCACGACGACGCCGTCCTCCAGGATCACGGGGCGGATCCAGCCGCCACCGCCCTCCTTCACGTGCGCAGCGTGCTCGGAGGCAACGGAGAACTCCCGGTCCTTCCACCCGAGCAGGTAGGTGTCGAAGTTGCCGAGCATCCGGACCTGACCCGTTGCCGGGAGCCGGCCCAACGAGCCGCGCCTCGCCAGCATCGTCTGGCCGCCGACCCGCACCTCCTCGATCTCGCCCGAGATCGACTCCAGCCCGGCGCGCACGTCGCGGAGGGGCAACCCGGACCAGTAGGCGAAGTCGCGTTCTCCCGCCGGCGAGAAGCCGTCCAGGTATCGTCGCGCCAACTCGGCCAGCGCAGACTCTCGGTCGAAGGGAGGCGGCTTCCCGAGCCAGTCCTCCCGCCGCACGAGGCACGTGCTCCTGCCGCGGTCCGGGCCGAGGCAGGCGATGCCCGAGGTGACGGCCAGGCTGATGATGTGCAGCCTGGTCTGCTCGTTGAGCTCGACTCCGGCCTCGATCACGCGCTGGGCGGTCTCGGGCCTGGTCAGCGGCCCCTCGATCTCCAGCGCCTTGGCGATCACTGCGAGGGCCCTGTCCGCGTCGCCGGCATGCATCCCCAGCTGGCTCAGGCGCCGGCGGGACCACTTCTCGATCCGCGGCTCGAACAGCGGCAGCCACCAGCCCGCGTCATCGGTGGGGATCAGGTGGACCGTGGTCCGCATCAGCCAGGCGCGGAGCAGCGAGCGCTCCTCCGTTCGCGCACGCTCGACGTCCGCCGCGGTCAGATTGCGGCTTCGGGAGCGAAAGGTGAGTGGGCCCGCGTAGACGTCCTGGGCCTGGGCTCCGCCGATCGAGCGCGCGATCTCGGCCGGGTCCCTCGCGCCCGCCGGCCGGTGAATCAGCTGCGTCGCCGCGCGCAGCCTCGCCAGGCGGGCCGGATCGATCGCCCTGGCCTTGCCCATCTAGACGAAACGGGTCGCGCTTGGGCGCGCCCTCGCGCCTGCGCCTCGCTTTGCTGCGGCGCACTCTCGCATCTAGTGGACCTTCTTGGTCCGAGCGCGCTGCTCGTGGCGCTCGATCACCTGGGCGATCAGCTTCTGTATCCCGGTGTCGCCGCTCACCCTGATCTGTCCCTGCTCGTAAGCCTCGCGATAGTCGCCCACCGTGCCCTGCTCGGCGAGCCGGTTGAACTCCGCCCGCTGAAACTCGACCATGACCCTCGTGTCCTCGGTCGAGGCGGCCTTGCTGATCTTCGGGCCGGGCAGCTCCACCCGGAACATCTGCACGTCGCCCCTGCCGCGCAGCTCGAGCTCGAAGACGAGCTTGAGCTGGGCGAGCGCGGGGACCTCGGCCTGGAAGCGCTCGACTGCTGTCGCGATCAGCTCTTTCGTCGAAGCCATCTCACCAAGGTATTGGCTTGCGGTTCCGGAAGAACCCACCGGTCGGACCGTCATCCGGCAGCGTCGCCAGCCAGAGGGCGGTGTCGGCGCCCTCCTCCACCGACCTGGGCGCGGCTGAGCCTCCCATGTCCGTCCGGACCCAGCCGGGACACATCGTGTTGACCTTGATGCCGCGCTCATCCGAGGCGAGGGTGCGCGTCAAGGCGTTGAGGGCGGCCTTCGAGAGGCGGTAGGCAGCGCGCCCCCCGTTCATGTCGGAGAGCTGGCCGGCGCCGCTCGAGACGTTGACGATCCGCGGGCTGGAGCTGCCGCGAAGCAGCGGCAGGAGGGCCTGCGTCAGCCGCCAGGGCCCGAAGGTGTTGACCTCGAGCACCTCATGGGCACGGCCCAGGTCGTAGTCGGCGGCGCCGGTCGGATCGCCGTAGACGCCCGCGTTGTTGACCAGCGCGTCGAGGCGGCCGGGATCCGACTCGATTCGCTCGCGCGCCGCAGCGATGCTGGCCTGGTCGGTGACGTCGAGGCGGATCGGCTCGATCTCCTCCCTTGCCGCGACGTCGTCGGGGTTGCGGGCGCCGGCGAAGACCAGGAAGCCGTGATCGGAGGCGAGCTTCCGCGCGATCTCCGCGCCGATCCCTCGGCTCGCCCCGCTGACCAGCGCCACCCGTTGATCCGAAGCCACCTCCCCAGTCTAGGAAGGCGGCTTCTCCGGCTAGATCTTGTTCCGCTCCAGGAGCTTCTTGCCGATCACCATGCGCTGGATCTCTGAGGTCCCCTCTCCGATCAGCAGCAGCGGCGCGTCGCGGTAGAGGCGCTCGATCTCGTACTCCTTCGAGTAGCCATAGCCGCCGTGGATCCGGAATGAGTCCTCGACGCATTCCTTGCCGGTCTCCGAGGCGATCAGCTTCGCCATCCCGGCCTCGAGGTCGGAGCGCTCGCCGGCGTCCTTCATCCGCGCGGCCTTGCGCGTGACGAGGCGGGCGGCCTCGATCTTGGTGGCCATATCGGCGAGCTTGAAGAGGATCGCCTGGTGCTGGGCGATCGGCTTGCCGAACGTCTTGCGCTCCTGGCTGTAGCGGAGCGCCAGCTCGAGGGCGCGCTGGGCGATCCCGACGCCGCGGGCGGCGACGTTCACACGGCCCACCTCGAGGGCGTCCATCATCTGCGCGAAGCCCTTGCCGAGGCCGGCCTCCTCGCCGCCCAGGATCCGCTCGGGCGGGCACCTGTAGCCCGAATAGACGAGCTCGGTCGACTCGACGCCCTTGTAGCCCATCTTCCTGATCTTGGGCGGGATCTCGAGGCCCTCGAACTCGCCCTCGTTCTTCTCCTTCCAGGGCTCCTTCTCGGTGATGAAGCAGGTCATCCCCTTGTAGGGCGGGTCGGCCTTCGGATCGTTCTTCATCAGCACGAAGACGACGCTCGAGCCGAGGCCGTTGGTGACCCACATCTTCTGGCCGTTGAGCTCCCAGTTGCCGTCGTCGCCCTTGGTCGCCGTGGACTTGATCCCCTGCACGTCGGAGCCGACCTCCGGCTCGGAGAGGGAGAAGGCGGCGCGGATCTCACCGGTCGCCATCTTCGGCAGGAAATGCTGCTTCTGGTCGTCGGTCCCGAACTTGATCAGCAGGTAGGAGCCGATGAAGTGGGTGTTGACGACGCCGGAGATCGAGATCCAGCCGCGCGAGAGCTCCTCGACGATCATCGCGTAGGTGGTCAGGTCGAGGCCCATGCCCCCGTACTCCTCGGGGATCGTCACCCCGAAGAGGCCGAGCTCCTTCATCTGCTCGACGATCGGCTCGGGGAACTTGTCCTCGTGGTCGTATTCCTCAGCCTTGGGGATGATCTCCTTGTCGACGAAGTTGCGGACCATCTCGACGATGGCCTTCTGCTCGTCGGTCATCTCCTGGAAGGTGGTCTGCTGCTGCTCGGTGGCTACGGCCATGGCTCCTCTGAAGTCGTTGGTTGAACCCTCCCCTGACGCAGAATAGCCGCGCGCAGCGCAGCGCAGATCGGTCGCGAAACAGATGATCCGGCGTTCACCTTGACCGGGCCGCAGCGCGGGAGGCGGCCGGGGTCGATCCCGACCGCCAGTCCGGCTGTCACTCCTCGGCGAGGAGGCCGTAGAGCTTGCGGCGAGTCTCCTTGAGGACCTCAGCGGCCTTCGCCATCTGGGCGTCGTCGTCGCCGCGCGCCACCTGCTTGGCGGCGGCAATGGTGCGGAAGAGCTCGCTGCGAACGGCGAATCGAGGCGAATCCTCGTCACCCTCCTCCCAGGGGCGCTGAGCTTCGGTTCGCTCCGGGACCGCCTCCTGTCCTGAGTCGGTGAGCGAGAAGACGCGGCGGCCATCGACTTCCTCGGCCGTCACCAGGCCCTCGTCCTCGAGCAGCTGCAAGGTCGGGTAGATCGAGCCGGCGCTCGGGCGCCAGCGGCCCCCGGTGCGCTCCTCGAGCTCCTGGATCATCTCGTAGCCGTGCATGGGCCGGTCGTCGAGCAGCGCCAGGATCGCGCTGCGGACATCGCCGCGGCGAACTCGGTGTCGGCCACGGCCGTGGCCGCGTCCGCGGCTCATCTCGTGCCGCCCGTATCCATGACGGCTGATCTGTCCGTGCATCTGGAATCCTTTCGATGAATCATGACCTAACGCGATATATCGTAACAGCCCTTGGAAGTCGGCCGCCCGGCTCTGGCGGCCCGGGTTCGGATCTCCCCCAGATGGGTGGCGCCCGTTGGCGCGCCCAGTGCTTGGCCGCGTCCAGCAGGGCCTTCCCCACCCCCTGCGAGCGGTGCTTCGGGTCACCGTCAGGTCCTCGACCCAGCAGCGCCGCCCGAAGCGAACCGAGTCCATGCCCAGGCAAGCAGTGCAGAGCCCGAGCAGCTCGCTCGGTGCTCCGCCACGAAGATCGCGGCCGGGTCCCGGACCTTCGCCATCGGCTGAGGCTATCCGCGCGGCGTCATCCGGCCCGGTCCAGATAGCGTTCCACCAATGAGAAACCCAAGAGACTTCTTCAAGCCACTGGCGATCGACGCGCCCGAACCACCCCGCGAGATCCCCTTCAAGCCCTCGCGGATGATCCATTTCTTCGACGCATCCAACGAGAAGATGCGCGCCAAGGTCCCCGACATGGCCAAGCAGGCCGACATCCTGCTCGGCAACCTCGAGGACGCCGTCCCGGTCGACAAGAAGATCCCGGCACGCGAGGGGCTGATCGAGGTCGGCAAGGAGGTTGCCTTCGGCGAGACACAGCTCTGGACTCGCGTCAACGCACTCGAGAGCCCCTGGGTCCTCGACGACATCACGCAGCTCGTCACCGAGATCGGCGAGGTGCTCGAGGTGATCATGATCCCGAAGGTCGAGGGCCCCTGGGACATCCACTATGTGGACCGGCTGCTCGCCCAGCTCGAGGCCAAGGCGAAGCTCGAACGCCCGCTGCTGATCCACGCGATCCTCGAGACCTCCCTCGGCGTGGTCAACCTCGAGAAGATCGCTACGGCGAGCCCGCGGATGCAGGGCATGAGCTTCGGGCCGGCCGACCTCGCCGCCTTCCGCCGGATGAAGACCACCCGAGTCGGCGGCGGGCACCCGGCCTACCGGGTGATCGAGGATCCCGATCCCGACAGGCCGGAGGCCGCGCGGCCGACCGCACAGCAGGATCCCTGGCACTACTCCATCGCGCGCATGGTCGACGCCTGCACCTCCGCCGGGATCCTGCCGTTCTACGGCCCGTACGGGGACATCAAGGACGTCGAGGGCTGTGAGACGCAGTTCCGCGCCGCCTTCCTGCTCGGCTGCGTCGGCGCCTGGTCGCTGCACCCGGTGCAGATCGAGATCGCGAAGAGGGTCTTCTCCCCGCCCGCCGACGAGGTCAAGTTCGCCAAGAAGGTCCTGGAGGCGATCCCGGACGGCGCCGGCGTCCACATGATCGACGGCAAGATGCAGGACGACGCGACCTGGAAGCAGTGCAAGGTGATGGTGAACCTGGCGGAGATGCTCGCCAAGAAGGACCCGGAGCTCGCCGAGGCCTACGAACTGAGGGCTTGAGCAAACTCGGCCGCGGCGGCTCGGCGTCGCCGATCCCCGGGCCAGTCAGGCCCCCACTCCGCGACCACGCCGTCTCCTCAGGCTCAGGCCAGCGCGGGCGCCTCGGGGAGGTGCGCGAGCGCGGCGTCCAGCTCGTCCTCGGACATCTCCAGGTCCTCCAGCTCGCCGGCGAAGTACGCGGCGTAGGCGGACATGTCGAAGTGGCCATGACCCGAGAGGTTGAAGAGAATCACTCTCTCCTCCCCGGCCTGCTTGGCGGCCTCGGCCTCGTCGAACACCGCCCGGATCGCGTGGGCTGGCTCGGGCCCCGGGATGATCCCCTCGCAGCGGGCGAAGCGGACCGCCGCGTCGAAGGCCGCCGTCTGGGCGATCGCCTTGGCCTCGATCAGGCCCTCCTTGACCAGCGCGCAGAGGCTCGGCGCATCGCCGTGGTAGCGCAGACCGCCGGCGTGGACCGGGGGCGGGACGAAGTCGTGTCCCAGGGTGTACATCGGCATCAGCGGGGTCATGCCGACCGTGTCGCCGAAGTCGTAGGCGTAGCGACCACGGGTGAGGGTCGGGCAGGCGGCGGGCTCGGCGCCGACGAACCGCGTCTCGGTGCCCTCCCGGAGGCGACGGCGCATGAACGGGTAGGCGATCCCCGCGAAGTTGGATCCTCCGCCGACGCAGCCGATGACGACGTCGGGGGCCTCCCCTGCCAGCTCCATCTGCCGAATGCACTCCTGGCCGATCACGGTCTGGTGCAGGCAGACGTGATTGAGCACCGAGCCGAGCGAGTAGTTGGTGTCCTCCGAGCCGGCGGCTACCTCGACCGCCTCGGAGATCGCGATCCCGAGGCTGCCCGACTCGTGCGACGCCTGCGATCTCCCCGCCTGCGTCAGATCCGAGGGGCTGCGGTGGACGGTGCCGCCCCAG
>DATGDO010000109.1:0-2206 GCA_035310805.1 Solirubrobacterales bacterium | reverse complement strand
ATTCGCAACAGGCTCGAGAAACTGAGAAAGAGCGTCGCCCGAGCGGCGTAGGAAAGGAACAAGCCGCAATGGAAATCAAGCCAGACGAGATCGCCAGCATCCTGCGGGAGCGGATCGAGGGCATGGACGTGGAGTCCGCCGACCTCTCCGAGGTCGGAACCGTGCTCGAGATCGGCGACGGAATCGCCCGCGTGCACGGGGTCGACAACTGCATGTCGCTCGAGATGCTCGAGCTGCCGCACGACGTCGTCGGGCTGGCGCTCAACCTCGAGGAGGACAACGTCGGCGCCGTGCTCTTCGGCGACTGGGACAAGGTCTCGGAGGGCGACGCCGTGAAACGCACGGGCAAGCTGCTCGAGATCCCGGTCGGCGACCAGCTGCTCGGCCGCCTGGTCGACCCACTCGGCCGACCGCTCGACGACAAGGGCGAGATCAACACGGCCGAGACCCGCGCCGCGGAGCACAAGGCGCCGGGAGTCGTCCACCGCCAGCCGGTGGAGGAGCCGATGCAGACCGGCCTCAAGGCGATCGACTCGATGATCCCGATCGGCCGCGGCCAGCGCGAGCTGATCATCGGCGACCGCCAGACCGGCAAGACCGCGATCGCGATCGACACGATCATCAACAACCGCGACTCCGACCTGATCTGCATCTACGTCGCGATCGGCCAGCGGATGTCGACCGTCGTCCAGGTGATGGAGACCCTGGAGGAGAACGGCGCGATGGACAACACGATCATCGTCGCCGCCCCAGCCGACGAGGCCGCGCCGATCAAGTACATGGCCCCCTACGCGGGCTGCGCGATGGGCGAGCACTTCCTCTATCAGGGCAAGCACGCCCTCTGCATCTACGACGACCTCTCAAAGCACGCGGCCGCCTACCGGCAGATGTCGCTGCTGCTGAGGCGCCCGCCGGGCCGTGAGGCCTACCCGGGCGACGTCTTCTACCTCCACTCCAGGCTGCTGGAGAGGGCGGTGAAGCTCTCGGACGAGCAGGGCGGGGGCTCGCTGACGGCGCTGCCCGTGATCGAGACGCAGGCCGGCGACATCTCGGCCTACATCCCGACCAACGTCATCTCGATCACCGACGGCCAGATCTTCCTGGAGACGGACCTCTTCTACTCGGGCGTTCGCCCGGCGATCAACGTCGGCACCTCGGTCTCCCGGGTGGGAGGCAACGCGCAGACCAAGGCGATGAAGAAGGTCGCCAGCCAGCTGCGCCTCGACCTCTCCCAGTACCGTGAGCTCGAGGCCTTCGCGCAATTCGGCTCCGAGCTCGATCCTGAGACCCAGAAGCAGCTCGGCCGAGGCGAGCGGATGGTCGAGGCGCTCAACCAGAAGGAGCGCCAGCCGATGCCCGTCGCCGAGCAGGTCGCGTCGATCTACGCCGGCACCGGGGGCTATCTCGATCGGATCAAGACCGAGCGGGTTGCCGACTTCCTGGAGGACCTGATCGCCAGGATGCACTCGGAGAACAAGGACCTGCTCGACCGGATCAATCAGACGGGCCAGCTCTCCGACGAGGACGAGGAGGCCCTCGGGAGGACGATCGAGGGGATGGTCGACGACTTCGGCCCCGACTTCGACCAGGAGGGCAACCCCCTGGAGGAGGGCGAGTCCGACCGGATCCGCTCCGAGGAGGAGCGCGCCGCCGGGCCGAAGGCCGAGGCCGGCCAGGACGGCGCCGGTGCGGACGAGGCCGAGGCCTCGAGCCAGGCGGAGCAGGAGGAGGCCGGCGCCACCGCGTAGCCGGGTCGTTCGATGGCCACTCGCAAGGAAGTCAAGAGCCGGATCGCCTCCGTGAAGAACGTGCAGAAGATCACGCGGGCGATGGAGATGGTTGCCGCGGCGCGGCTGCGCCGCGCGGAACAGCGCATCGATGCGCTGCGCCCGTATGCCCGCGAGCTGCGCAAGATGACCCGCCAGGTCGCCGAGGCGGCCGGGGTCGAGGCGCGCAACCTGCCGGTACTCCAAGAGCACGAGGAGGAGCGCACGGTGGGCATCCTGCTGGTCACCGGGGACCGGGGCCTGGCCGGGGCCTTCAACTCCCAGATCATCCGCGCCGGGGCGCAGCTCCAGCGCGAGCTCGCGCGGCAAGGCAAGGACGTCCGCTTCTCGGTGGTGGGCCGGAGGGGCGTCTCGACGATGCGCTTCCGCGGCGAGGACCTCCACGGCGAGTACGTCGGCTTCACGGACCGACCGGCCTT
>DATGDO010000108.1:0-15322 GCA_035310805.1 Solirubrobacterales bacterium | reverse complement strand
AAGGCCGGTGGCGGGTGGGGCTCCGCGGGAGGGGGTCATGGACGGCGGCCGGTGGACGGCGTCCGCATCGACGCTAGCAGGCGGGAGAGAAGCCGAGGTCAGCACGACTCACCGTCGTCGTCGAGGGGCGCCAGGATCCGCGCCGCGAGCTCGGGAGGGCAGCCGCGATCGACCAGCTCGATCAGGGCGTGCAGGTCCGTCGTTCGCTGCGCGGCGATCTGACCGGCGAGATCCCGGTCGAAGCCGGCGCGGCGAAGCTGGTCTCGCCTCCAGTCGTTCAGCTCGTGCGCGATCACTGTCATGCCTCAAGCTGCGATGGCGCTTCGGGGTAGATGTGGCGTGTTGTTGGACACGCCGCCGTCGATCAGTTTGCGTCCGTTCCTCTCGACGGCGGGAAACACGCCCGGGATCGCCGCGCTCGCCATCAGCGCCTCGAGCGCGTCGCCCTCCGAGAGGCGGAGCTCGTGGCCGCTGAGCAGATCGGTGCGATCGCGTGCAGCGGGGTGGGCGCATCCTCCAGCGGTTCGAAGTCGAGCTCGGCCTCCGTGGTGGGATCGCTTTGGTCCATGCCCCGTTAGTGACCGGCGCCCGGCGTTTCTTACCCGCCACGTAAGGAAGGGGCGCGGGCGGACGCATACAGCAGGACGGCCAGAGGGGCCGCCTGTCAATCGAAGGAGTGACCATGAGCGAGCAATCCGAGACCTTCGTCATCGTCGGCGCGGGCCTGGCCGGGGCCAAGGCGGCAGAGACCCTGCGGGAGGAGGGCTTCGACGGGCGCCTCGTCCTGCTCGGCGACGAACCCGAGCGACCCTACGAGCGCCCACCGCTCTCCAAGGACTACCTCCGCGGCGAAGCCGAGGAGAAGCCCTATGTGCACAGCGAGGGCTTCTACGAGGAGAACCGGATCGAGCTCTGGACCTCCGACGCGGTGACTGCGCTCGACGTGGATCGACGACAGCTCAGGCTGGAGCGGAAGGGATGGCTGGGCTACGACCGCCTCCTGCTCACGACCGGCGCGGCGCCGCGTCGCCTTCGCGTTCCGGGCGCCGACCTGGAGGGGATCCAGTACCTGCGCGACCTCGCCGACTCGGAGCAGATCGCCGAGCGGATCGAGCGCGGCGGGCGGTTGGTGGTCGTCGGCTCGGGTTGGATCGGCGCGGAGGTCGCGGCCTCGGCCCGCCAGAAGGGATCCGAGGTGACGATGATCGAGACGGCGGCGGTGCCGCTCGAGCGGGTGCTCGGGCGGCAGCTCGGCAAGGTCTACCTCGGCCTGCACCGGGACCATGGCGTCGAGTTCCTGCCCGAGGCGACCGTCGAGCGCTTCGAGGGAGAGACGGCCGTCGAGCGGGTGATCACCCGTGACGGAGCTGAGATCGAGACGGACTTCGTGGTGATCGGCATCGGGGTCGCCCCGCGGGTGGAGCTGGCCGAGGCTGCCGGCCTGCGCGTCGACAACGGCATACTCGTTGACCAGCACCTCCGAACCAGCGCTCCAGGGGTCTTCGCGGCGGGCGATGTGGCCAATGCCCGTCATCCCTTCTACGGCCGCCACCTCCGCGTCGAGCATTGGGCCAACGCCCTCAACCAGGGCCCGGTGGCGGCGAGGTCGATGCTCGGCAAGGAGGCCGTTCACGACGAGATCCCGTACTTCTTCTCGGATCAGTACGAGACCGGCATGGAGTACGCCGGGCATGCGACCGAATGGGACGAGGTCGTCTTCCGCGGGCATCCCGAGAGCCGCGAATTCGTCGCCTTCTGGCTCGCGGAGGGCCGGGTCGTTGCCGGGATGAACATGAACGTCTGGGACGTGAATGAGACGATCCGTGCGCTGATCTGCTCGGGGCGGCCGGTGGATCGAGTGGACCTCGCGAACCCCGACGTCCCGCTCTCGGACCTGGTCGAGGGGCGGAGCCCCGTCGTCCACGAGACCGCGGGCGCGGCAGAGGTGTCGTGATGGCCGGCGTCAATGGCGCGGCGACGAACGGCCGAAAGCCCAAGCTGCACCGGCTGGACGCCGTCGGAAGCCGCGCCGTGGACCTCGGAGCAGCCGAGGACGCGGCCCGAGACCTCCTTGACGCCCTGGGCGTCGAGGTCGCCTCGGAGCACCTGCGCGAGACCCCCCGGCGCGTCGCGGAGGCCTATGCGGAGCTGCTCACCCCGGAGCCGTTCAACGCGACCACCTTCCCCAACGAGGAGGGCTACGACGAGCTCATCCTCGTCCGTGACATCCCGTTCCAGTCGCTGTGCGCCCATCACCTGCTGCCCTTCCAGGGCAGTGCGCACGTCGCATACCTACCCGCCGAGCGGATCATCGGCCTGTCGAAGCTCGGGCGCGCCGTCGACTTCTTCGCCCGGGACCTTCAGGTCCAGGAGCGGCTCACCACGCAGGTCGCGGACTGGATCGAGACCAGGCTGGAGCCGCGCGGGGTCGGGGTGATCGTCCAGGCGGAACATCTCTGCATGTCGCTGCGCGGCGTCCAGAAGGCCGGTGCACGGACGGTGACCTCAGCGCTGCGAGGCCTGGTGCGCGATGACCCTCGGACGAGACAGGAATTCCTCAGCCTGACGGGCGACTGACCCGGCTGGCGTGGCCTGTTTGCCCCCGCTCCGTGAGGGTAAGCGGAGTCCTCGCATAGTCCGCACCCGACCGCTCGTTTCTGGATGCGGGGGCCGGTCGGCGGCCCGCCTCCTTCAGCCCAGACCATGCTGATCTTCTTCTCGAGTCGCTCCGGCTGTCTGCGCTCGCTGCTGATCTCGGCGATCGGCACGATCATCTTGCTCTTCCTGACCGGCGTGATCAGGCTCTCGTAGCCGCCGGGACTACGGCTGCGCCACCGGGATCGGCGGTGTCTCGCCGTCTTCAGGCGTGACCAGGATCGCGCCCTCGCCCGAGGCGTAGGCGTCCTCGCCGTGCTGCACGACGTCCATCCCGAGCGCCTCCTCGTGCTCGGTGGTTCGGAGCGGCATCAGCAGGCCGATCACCTTGAGCAGCGCGAAGGTCATGCTGAAGGCATAGACCGGGCCCGCCACCGCCGCCAGCGCCTGCCAGCCGAGCTGGCCCGCGTCGCCATAGAGGAGCCCGTTCGAGGCGCCGTTCCAGGAGAGCTGCGCGAAGAAGCCGATGAAGAGGATGCCGGTGAAGCCCGCGACCCCGTGGGCGGCGAGGACGTCGAGCGTCTCGTCCACCCGCGTCCGCGGGCGCACCACGATCACCCCGTAGCTCGGCAGGGCCACGAGGGCGCCGAGCGCCATCGCCCAGCCGGGGCTGATGTATCCGCCGGCGGGGGTGATCCCCACACAGCCGACGATGATCGCCGTCGCGGCCCCCACCGCCGTCACGCGCCGGCCCCTGATCACGTCGAGGATGAACCAGACCACCAGCGTGCAGGCGGGGCAGAGCAGCGTGTTGGTGAAGGCGAGGACGCTGTTCGCCCCGGTGTTGAACCCGCTCCCCCCGTTGAACCCGAACCAACCGAACCAGAGCAGGCCGGCGCCGAGCAGCACGTAGGCGGTGTTGTGGGGGAGCAGGGCCTGGCGGCCGTAGTCCTTGCGGGCGCCGACCACGAGCGCCGCGGCGAGCGCCGAGAAGCCCGAGCCCATCTCGACCGGGACGCCGCCGGCGAAGTCGAGCAAACCGTGTGAGTGCAGCCACCCGTCACCGAACGACCAGTGGGCGAGAACGGAGTAGACGAGCACCGACCAGAGGGCGGCGAAGAGCATGAACGCACCGAAGCGCATGCGCTCCACGACCGCCCCGGAGACGAGGGCGACGGTGATGATGCAGAAGGTCGCCTGAAAGGCCATGAAGAGGAGATGAGGGATCGTGCTGCCTTCCCGCGGCAGGAAGGTGACGTCGTGCAGGCCCGCGTAGTTGAGCCCGCCGATCAGATCGCCGGCTCCGTCGAAGGCGAGCGAGTAGCCAATCAGCGCCCACATCACCATCGCGATGGCGATCGCGGCGACGCACATCATGAAGGTGTTGAGCGTGTTCTTCGCCCGGACCAGCCCGGCGTAGAAGAGGCCGAGGGCCGGGGTCATCATCAGGACCAGGGCCGTCGCGACGAGCATCCAGGCGGTGTCCCCGCTGTCGAGGTTCGCTGCCGCGATCAGTCCGGTCATCGATCAGACACCGACCGGGGTGACCGCGGCGTTGTCGGCCTC
Organism: Solirubrobacterales bacterium; assembly: GCA_035310805.1. Classification (GTDB taxonomy): domain Bacteria; phylum Actinomycetota; class Thermoleophilia; order Solirubrobacterales; family 70-9; genus DASUPK01. The sequence goes on along the minus strand of DATGDO010000108.1, from coordinate 11,161 downwards.
GCCGGTCCGGATCCGGACTGCACGCTCGAGCGGGACGACGAAGATCTTGCCGTCGCCGACCTCGCCGGTGCGGGCGCCCTCGCTGAGCGCCTTGATGGTGGGCTCGACGAACGGGTCGGTGACCGCGATCTCGAATCGCACCTTCTCCGCCAGCTCCACCTTCACCGTGGTCCCGCGGTAGGTCTCGACATGATCGAGCTCACCGCCGTGTCCCTGGATTCGGCTCATCGAGACGCCCCTGACCTCGGCGCGATACAGGGCCTCCAGCACGTCGTTGGCCTTTTCCGGCCGCACGATGCCAATCACCAGCTTCACGACCCACCCCTCTCGGACGAAGGCAGCGCCAGCCGCTGCCCCGCCGACGCTATCTGCGGCGTCTGACGGAACCAGTCAGCAGACGTCGGGGCGATCGACCAGCAGGCGGACCGTCGAGCCGGGGCGGACAACCGAGCCGGCCGCCGGAGAGGTCTGGCAGACGTCCCAACCGGAGGGGAGCACGACTCCGAAGAGCCCGCCGCCCTGCTCGGTCGACCGCAGCCCGAGGCCCTCGAGCTGTCGCTCTGCCACGTCCAGCGGCTGACCCGCCAGGGACGGGACCGTCACTCCACTCGGCCGGGAGCTCGTGCCGCTGTCCGAGAGCTTCGGCACCGTGATCAGCGCCGCCGCCAGCAGACCGGCGATCACCAGAATGGCGACGAGACCCGCCACCAGGCGACGGCGACCGTGGCGGGGGAGGCGGGCCGTGGGAGCGGGAGCCGGCTCGGTCGCCACCGGTGCGGTCTCTGCGAGCGGTGCGGCCTCCCCGGCGCCGACGGCGCGCTCGGGTTCCGTCACCGCCTCGCCGTGGGTCGCGGCGACGGCGGCGCGGCCGAGATCGCCGGCCGACGGATACCTGGCGGCCGGTTCCTTCGCCATCGCGCGGCGGATCACCGGGTCGAGCGCGGCCGCTCCCCGCCCCCCCTTGCCCGCGGCCGGGGGAGGCTGGTTGAGGTGCGCCCACATCTTCGCCGAGCTCTCTCGGTCGGAGAACGGGACCTCGGCGGTGATCGCATTGAAGAGGACGCAACCCAGGGCGTAGACGTCGGTGCGGGCATCGACGCGCCGGCCCTCGACCTGCTCGGGCGCCATGTAGTCGACGGTTCCGATCACCTCGCCGGTGGCGGTCAGGCCGCTCGTCGAGGCGGCGGCCTTGGCGAGGCCGAAATCGGTCAGATATGCGCTTCGCCCATCCTCGCCGACGATCACGTTCGCCGGCTTGACGTCGCGATGGACGAGCCCCGCCGCGTGAACGGCGTCGAGGCCCTCGCCGACCTGCGAGATCAGCTCGGCGGCGTCATCCGCGGCCAGGGCGCCGCGCGATGAGATCAGCCGGCCCAGATCCTGGCCGCGGACGTACCTCATCGCGACATAGAGAAGCCCATCCCGCTCGCCCGCGCCGAAGACCGTGACGACCCGCGGATGCTCGACCGAGGCCGCGGTGCGTGACTCGGACCGGAAGCGGGCCCGGAATCCCTCGTCGGTCGCGAGCTCGGCCCTGATCACCTTGAGGGCGACCAGCCGGTCGAGAGCGAGCTCCCTGGCCAGGTAGACGATGCCCATCCCGCCCTGGCCGAGCGTACGCTCGATGCGGTAGCCGTCGAACTCGGAGCCGGCCGCAAGCGGGTACGCCCCGCTCCCTCTGATCATCCCCTCGACTGACATCGGCCCAGTATCGCGGCTGAGCTGGCGCTGCCGGCTCGGCGGCCGAGACGCTCCTGCGGGCAGAAACCTCGGTCCGGCGCAGAGCGCGGACGTCGAGCTCGCGGTGCCTTAGGCTCGCCTCGTGCACGGCCCGACGACCCAGGAGCTGCGCGAGCTGCAGCGCCCGACCAAGAAGCGCTTCGCCGACGACCCTGAGGCCGCCCAGATCACGCTCGAGACCCGTGGGCGGCTCACCGAGCGCTACCGCGCCGTCTTCCGGACCCTGGCCGGATTGCCATCGCTTTCCGTGTCGCTGGAGCGGGACTGATCGCGGCCGGGCTCGAAGCGCCGGACGTCCGAGCGTTCACGCTGGTCTCGGCCGCTGGAAGGCTCGGGATCGGAGTGGGGATGCTCGCCACTCCCGAGCTGGCGCTGCGCGTCCTCGGCTTCTCCGAGACGGGCCCGGCGACCGTGGCGGTGGGGCGGATCGCGGGAGGGCGCGATTGCGTGCTCGGGGTGCTGACGCTCACGGCGCTGGGCGATCGGGAGCGCCTCCGGCGGGCGAGCCTGGCCAATGCGGGCGCGGATGCCGGGGACGTGGCGGCCTTCGCGATCGCGCTCGGCACGAAGGAGCGAACCGCCGCTGTGCGAGGGATCGCGGCGGCCGTGCCCGCTGCGCTGGTCGGGCTCTGGGTGGCTTGGCGGCTGAGCTGAGCTCGCCGCGCGCCCGCGAGGTCCTGCGCCGCGCGCGCCGGGTCGAGCCGGGCTTCGTCACCACTTACGGCGACCTCTGTCCCGGGGCGCCTCGATTCGCCGGCTACGTCCTCTCCGGGTGCGATGACCCGGCCGTGCCGTGGCAGCGGATCGTGAGGGCCGACGGGTCGCTGGCCAAGGGACGCCGGCAGCGGCGACTGCTCGAGGCCGAGGGCGTGCCGTTCCGCGGCGATCGCGTCGACATGAGCGTCGCCTGGGTTCCGGCGGAGGTTGATGCGAGGGCGCTCGGAAGGCGAAGCGGCGGAGCGACCCGTTCGATGGGCGGCCGATAGCGCCCAGGGGAAGGAGCCCGCCCGGGCGACCGGAAGGAGAACCCGGAGCGTCACGATGATCGTCGATTGCGCCCACTACAAGGACGGCGTGCGCCAGCACGACGGCACGCTGACGCCGGAGCAGGCCGCCGAGCACGTCAAGGCCGCGGCGGAGGGGGAGTTCGTCTGGATCGGGCTGCACGAGCCGGAGGCCGGCGACATGGATCGGCTCGCGGAGCTCTTCCACCTGCACGAGCTGGCGGTGGAGGACGCCCAGCGCGCCCACCAGCGGCCCAAGATCGAGGACTACGACGAGAACTTCTTCATCGTCCTGCGGACGGCCCACTACCACGAGGATCAGGAGGAGGTGCATTTCGGCGAGATCCACGTCTTCGCCGGCAGGGGCTACGTGATCACCATCCGCCATGGACCGGGGAGCGAGCTCTCATCTGCCCGGCGGAGGCTGGAATCGCGGCCCGACCTGCTCAAGCTCGGGGCGTCCTCCGCCGTCTGGGCGGTCCTCGACAAGGTCGTGGACGACTACCTGCCGGTCGTGGACGCGATGGAGGACGACATCGAGGAGGTGGAGAAGGACGTCTTCGACGACGACGTTCCTGCCCCGACGGCGCGGATCTACCACCTGAAGCGAGAGGTGATCGAGTTCCATCGCGCCGTCTGGCCGTTGCTGACCCCGCTCGAATCACTGGAGGCTGGGTCCTACGAGCGGATCCCGACGGAGCTGAGGACCTTCTTCCGGGACGTCGCCGACCACGCTCGCCGGGTGGACGAGCAGGTCACCTCGCAGCGCGAGCTGCTGACCAGCGTCCTCGAGGCGAACCTCGCCCTGGTCAGCGTCAACCAGAACGAGGTCGTCAAGAAGATCTCGGCGATCGCCGGGATCATCGCGGTGCCGACCTTCATCGCCTCCGTCTACGGCATGAACTTCAACCACATGCCGGAGCTGCACTGGCGGTTCGGATACCCGCTGGCGATCGGGCTGATGGTGCTCTGCGTGGCCGCCCTGGTCTCGTTCTTCAGGAGGATCGACTGGCTTTGATCTGAGGGTGCGCGGCAGCGCAACCCGTAATGTGAAGCGATGCAGCCGCTACTCGCGCATGCCGTCGGCGGCCCCGTGCTCGAGCCGCTCCAGCTAGTGCTCCTGACAGTGCTGGCGACCGCCTACTCGGTGCGCCTGATCACCCTGTCCCGCGAGCGCAGACCGGTCGCGGGGTGGCGGGTAGGCTGCTTCGCCTCGGGCCTGGGGTTGATCGCGGTGGCGTTCATCTCGCCGCTGGGGCGTCTCGACGACCAGCTCGTCCTGGCGCACATGGGCCAGCACCTGCTGATGGGGGATCTCGGCCCGCTGCTGATCGTGCTCGGCCTGACCGGTCCGCTGCTGCAGCCGCTGCTCTCGAGCCGCTGGCTGGGTTGGATGCGCCACCTCGGGCATCCGCTGGTCGCTCTGCCCCTCTGGGCCGCCGACCTGTACGTCTGGCACATCCCGGTGCTCTACCAGGCGGCGACGGACTACAGCGCCGTCCACGCCCTCCAGCACTCCTGCTTCATCGGCTTCGGGGTGCTGATGTGGATGCCCCTGGTCGGCCCGCTGCCTCAGCCGAGGTGGTTCGGGATCCCGGCGAAGATCGGCTACCTGATTGGCGTCCGGCTGATCGGGACGGTGCTGGCCAACGTCCTGATGTGGTCGAGCACCGTCTTCTATCCCCGCTACGCAGCCGGCGAGGCCAGCTGGCAGATCGCCCCGCTCACCGACCAGAGCATCGCCGGCGTGATGATGATGGTGGAGGGCGGCTTCCTCACCCTCGGGGTCCTCGCCTGGCTCTTCCTGCAGTGGGCCAAGCAGGACACCGAGCGCCAGCGGCTTCTCGACCTCGCCGAGTCCCGGGGCGTCGATCTCAGCGACGCGCGCGCCGCCCGCGCGGCGGCAGCCGGCCAAGGGGCCCGTCTCGAGGAGCGGATCAAGACGGAGGGCCAGGCCTGAGCCGTTCCCAGGCCCGGCGGGCGCCGTAGATCGCGAGCGCCGCCAAAGACAGGCCGAGGTCGATCGAGAAGGAGGCGAGCCGGCCGGGCGCTCCCGTGTAGAGCCAGGCGCCGAACCGCTCGCGTCGTGTGGTCTCTAAGGTGGTCACCTCGATGGAGACGACCGTAAAGGAGCTTCCCGACTCCCGCGTCCGCGTCGACGTGGACGTCGACCCGAAGGACGTCGAGGGCAGCATCAACCGGACCGCGCGCCAGCTCGGCCAGGACATGAAGATGCCCGGCTTCCGCAAGGGCAAGGTGCCGCCGGAGATGGTCGTGCAGCGGCTCGGCCGCGAGACCGTCCTCACGCAGGCGCTCGAGTCCTCTCTCGGGGACTGGTACGAGCGGGCGATGCTGGCCTCGGGGGTGAACCCGGTCGGCGATCCCAAGCTCGACCTCCCGGACCTTCCCGAGCAGGGGAAGCCGCTGCGCTTCTCGATCGAGGTCGCGGTGCGGCCCGGCGCCGAGCTCGGCGAGTACAAGGGGCTCGAGGTCGGGCGCGAGGAGCCCGAGGTCCCCGAGGAGGCCATCGAGACCGAGCTCGACCGGCTTCGCGAGGGCTTCGCCAGGCTCAATCCCGTCGGGCGAGAGGCCAAGCAGGGCGACGTGGTGCTGGTCGACTACGAGGGCAAGATCGATGCCGAGCCCTTCGACGGCGGCACGGCCAAGGACTACCTGCTCGAGTTGGGGGAGGGCCGCGTCCTGCCCGAGCTCGAGCAGGCGCTCGAGGGCGCCAAGCCGGGCGAGGAGCGCCAGGCCACCGTTCCGTTCCCGGAGGACTATCCGGCCGAGGAGGTCGCCGGCAAGACCGCCAAGTTCGAAGTCAAGGTCAAGGAGGTCCGCGAGAAGGAGCTGCCCGAGCTGAACGACGATTTCGCCGCGGAGGCCTCCGAGTTCGACACGCTCGCCGAGCTGCGCGACCACATCTCCGCTCAGATCAGCGAGATCCTCGACCGGCAGATCGGCGAGCGCTTCCGCGACGCCGCGCTGGACGCCGCCGTCGCGAACGCCGAGGTGGAGCTGCCCGATGCGGTGGTCGACGCGAGGGCGGCGGAGATGTGGCGACGGGTCGAGCGCTCGCTGCAGCGGCAGGGGATGGACCCAGAGAATTACCTGCAAATCCAGGGGAAGAATCGCGAGGAGATGATCCAGCAGGCGCGGCCCGATGCCGAGCAGGCCCTGAAGCGGGAGGCGGTCCTGGCGGCCGTCGCCGAGGCCGAGGGCATCGAGATCACCGAGGAGGACATGCTCGAGGCGCTCCAGATCCCGCCGGGTCACGAGGATCACGGGCACCCCGAGCCCGAGGATGCGCTCAACGACATCCGCGAGTCAGGCCGCGAGGAGCTGCTCCGGGAGGACCTGCGGATGCGGCGGGCCCTGGAGCTGATCGCCGAGCAGGCGAAGCCGATTCCGATGGAGCAGGCCCAGGCTCGCGAGGAGATCTGGACCCCGGAGAAGGAGCGCGAGGAGAAGGGCGGCCTCTGGACGCCCGGCTCGGACTGAGATTCCGTCGTTCCGCTCCGCCAGGCGGTCGCCGGTGACAGTGCGATTCGAGCCCTACTGGCGGGCTGATCGCGTTCTGTCTCGCGCGAGGCCGTATGTGCTCACTGGCTCAGATCGAGCCGTAGACCTCCATGCGCTCCGCGGATGACGGGGTCGTATCCGCGGCGCCTAAAGCCCCAGGCTCGTCTGTCGCTCCGGGTAGGTGACGACCCCGTCCTCGACGACGGCGAAGTCGGTCAGCTCGTGCGCGGTGAGCCGCCCTCTGGCGTCCAGGTGGAGGACCCGCCAGCCGCGCGCACTCAGCGCATCCGCGAGCAGTCGGCGATGGCACCGCACCCACCAGGCCTCCGCGCACATCACCGCAGTGCGCTGCTCGCGCGCGAGCCGCTCGAGCTCCGCGAGGCCGTCCGCGAACTCCCTGCTCGCCATGTGATCCGCGTAGCCGCGGAACTGGTCGCTCTCCCAGCCCCCGTTCGGCGAGCCCTCCGCGGGCTTGCGGCGGCCTCCCAGGCTCTCGCCCAGCCAGCGGTAGTGCATCCCGGCCTCGAGCAGCACGGCCGCCAGCGCCGAGTGCTCGAAGTGGGGCTGCCGGCGAGATCCCGGGTAGCGGCGGACGTCGGTGATCAGCTCGACGCCGGCGCCGCGGAGCAGCTCGATGAACTCCTCCTCCTCGTGGTTCGAGTGGCCGACGGTGAGGATCTCGGTCACTCGCAGGGCACCGCGCCGTCGTGGGAGCAGGACGGGACAGAGGAGCAGGGCAAGACCAGGGGGGCCGGGCCGCTGCTCCACCGCTTCTGGCGAGTTCCAACCTCCATCTCGAAGCCGACCCTACCCGCGGCAGCGCCGGTTTGCCCACCTCCGCCGGTCGCTAGACTGCCGCCTCCAGTGAGTCCTCTTGTCCCCATGGTGGTGGAGCAGACCTCCCGCGGCGAGCGGGCGTTCGACATCTACTCGCGCCTGCTCAACGAGCGGATCATCTTCCTCGGCACTCCGGTGACCGAGGACATCGCGAACCTGATCGTCGCGCAGCTGATCCACCTGGAGTCCGAGGACCCGGACAAGGACGTCTCGATCTACATCAACTCGCCGGGCGGCTCGGTGTACGCGGGCCTCGCCATCTACGACGCGATGCAGTTCATCAAGCCCGACGTGCAGACGATCTGCGTCGGGGTCGCGATGAGCATGGGCGCCCTGCTGCTCGCGGGCGGCGCCAAGGACAAGCGGATGGCGTTGCCCAACTCGAAGATCCTGATCCACCAGGTCTCGGGCGGGTTCTCCGGTCAGGCGACCGACATCGAGATCCACGCCAAGGAGATCATCGACGTCCGCCGCCGGCTCGACGAGATCATCGCCAAGCACACCGGTCAGCCGCTGGAAAAGGTGGCCAAGGACACCGAGCGGGACTACTTCATGAGCGCGGAGGAGGCCAAGGAGTACAGCCTGGTCGACCGCGTCATCGAGCACCGCTAGATCCCCGCGGATCCAAGCCGCTTGAGGCGCCTTGCTCCAATTCTCCTGGCGGTGGCGGCGGTGCTGATCGGGGCGCCGGTGACGACCGCCGACGACGCCGTCGTCAAGCGCGCCTCGGTCTCCCCGAAGCAGGGCTTCACGGATTCCGCGGACGGCGTCCGCATCGCGTTCCGCATCAGCGGCTCCGCCGTCGCCGACGTGACGATCCGGATCGTCGGCTCCGGCGAGGAGGTGCGGACGATCGAGCTGGGCGGCGTTCAGCCCGGGGCCGAGCGGATCGAGCGCTGGGACGGCCTCACCGACGGCGGCAAACCGGTCGCGGACGGGACCTATCGGATCATCGTTGCCGTGGCCGGCGGCAACCAGAGGGAGGCGGGGAGCGTCGAGCTGCACAGGCACTTCTTCCCGGTCCGGGGACCCCACGGGACCCGTGGCGCGGTCGGGGAGTTCAACGCGCCCCGGAACGGCGGGCGCCGGCACAAGGGCTTCGACGTCACCGCCCGCTGCGGCACGCCGCTGGCAGCGGCCGTCACCGGCACCGTCGTCAAGCGCGCGTACGACCCCCGCCTCGACGGCAACTTCGTCGTCGTCCGGGGACTGGGGGAGAGGCGCAAGTACTGGTACGCCCACATGGTCCATCCCTCACCCTTTCAGCGTGGCGATCTGGTCCACGTAGGCGAGACCGTCGGCCAGATCGGCCAGACGGGCAACGCGAGGACCGTGGGGTGCCACCTCCATTTCGAGATCCACGTCAACGGCCGACCGGTGAACCCCGGTCCCTACCTGGAGTCCTGGGACCGCTACAGCTGAGCCGGGCTACTCGGGCGCCGTCGCCCGACGTCGAGGTCCGAGTCCGAGGGAGGTGCGGCTACCCACAGCCGGGCGCCCAGTCGCGCTGCCTGTGCAGGGCGACCTCGTACATGGTGACGCCGGCAAAGCGGAAGGAAACCGGCTGCTCGCGGCGTAACGAGAATCCGTCAGGCCGAAGTCGGCGGGCGTCTAAGCTTCCAGCGAGGAAGGAGCCGGCCGGGCGAAGCGAGACCGAGGAGTAATCCGCTGGCACGTCCCACCGAATCCAACGAGCAGCTCCTCTGCAGCTTCTGCGGCAAGTCGCAGCGTCAGGTCAAGAAGCTGATCGCCGGCCCGGGCGTCTACATCTGCGACGAGTGCATCGACCTCTGCAACGAGATCATCGATGAGGAGCTCACCGCTCCGCCGACATTCGAACTCGAGAACCTCCCCAAGCCCAGGGAGATCTACGACGTGCTCAACGAGTACGTGGTCGGCCAGGAGGGCGCCAAGCGGGCGCTCTCGGTCGCGGTCTACAACCATTACAAGCGCGTCCAGATGTCGTCCTCCGACGAGCAGGGCGAGGACGCGATCGAGCTGCAGAAGTCGAACATCCTGCTGCTCGGCCCCACCGGCTGCGGCAAGACCCTGCTCGCCCAGACCCTGGCGAAGATCCTGAACGTCCCCTTCGCGATCGCCGACGCCACGGCGCTCACGGAGGCCGGCTACGTCGGCGAGGACGTCGAGAACATCCTTCTCAAGCTGATCCAGGCCGCGGACTTCGACGTCAAGAAGGCCGAGACGGGGATCATCTACATCGACGAGATCGACAAGATCGCCCGCAAGGCCGACAACCCGTCGATCACACGTGACGTCTCGGGCGAGGGGGTCCAGCAGGCGCTCCTCAAGATCCTCGAGGGCACCACGGCCTCAGTGCCCCCGCAGGGCGGCCGCAAGCACCCGCACCAGGAGTTCCTGACGATCGACACCTCGAACGTCCTCTTCGTCTGCGGCGGCTCCTTCGGCGAGCTGGACAAGGTGATCGAGAAGCGAATCGGCAACCACGGCGTCGGCTTTGGCGCCGAGGTCACCTCCGCGGCCGACAAGGACACGGGCGAGTACTTCGAGCAGGTGCTGCCCGAGGACCTGATGGAGTACGGCCTGATCCCCGAGTTCATCGGCCGCCTCCCGGTCGTCGCCGCGATCCACCAGCTCAGCCGCGACGACCTGATCACGATCCTGACCGAGCCGCGCAACGCGCTCACTCGCCAGTTCAGGCGCTTCTTCCAGTTCGACGACATCGATCTGGTCTTCGCGCCCGACTCGCTCAGTGCGATCGCGGACAGGGCGCTCGAGCGAGAGACCGGCGCCCGGGGCCTCCGCTCGATCCTCGAGGAGACCCTGCTCGATGTGCAGTTCGAGCTGCCCTCGCGGGGCGACGTCAGCAAGTGCGTGGTCACCAAGGAGACGATCGAGAAGGGCCAGCGCCCGATGCTTGTCACCGACGCCACGGGCGAGCACGAGCTAGCGCTCGACGAGCAGGCGCTCGGTGAGCAGACCGCCTGAGGCATCTCGCCACCTACGTAGTACCCCGCAGTGGGGAACTGGCGCCGAGCCCCGATGCGCGGCGCCAGGCCGGCTGCGACGGTTGTCGGTGTGTGGCGCATGAAGAAGCACGGCGGCGGTGTTGGGCGCTGATGCAGCCGTCGACGTAGGTCCGGTCATCCAGGTTCGCGGCCTGCGCAAGTCCTATGGGAACCGGGAGGTGGTGAGAGGAATCGACCTCGAGATCCACGCCGGAGAGGTCTTCGCGTTCCTGGGCCCGAACGGCGCCGGCAAGACGGTGACCGTCGAGACGCTGGAGGGCTACCGAACGCGGAGCGGCGGTGAGGTGAGGATCCTCGGCGAGGATCCGCAGTCTGCCAGCCGTCGCTGGCACTCGCGAATCGGCGTCGTCCTGCAGAGCTGCACGATGCCGGGCGAGCTGACCGTTGCGGAGCTGCTCGAGCTCTACGCCAGCTACTACCCGCATCCCCGGCCGGTCGGCGAGACGATCGAGCTGGTCGGCCTCGAGGAGGACCGGGACTCGCGCGCCATGCGGCTCTCCGGTGGACAGCAACGCCGCCTCGACGTCGGACTGGCGCTGATCGGAGACCCGGAGCTGGTCTTCCTGGACGAGCCGACCACCGGCTTCGATCCCGCGGCCCGCCATCACGCCTGGGAGGTGATCTCGAACCTGCGGGACCTGGGCAAGACGGTCTTCCTCACCACGCACTACATGGAGGAGGCTCAGGCGCTCGCCGACCGGCTCGCCGTGATCGCGGCCGGACGGATCGTGTCGGAGGGTACGCCGGAGACGCTCGGGGGCCGCGACAAGGCTCCGAGCGAGATCTCGTTCACCGTGCCCCCCGGGATCGACGCGACCACGCTTCCCCCCGAGCTCGCCGTCCGGGCGGAGCGGCGGGACGGGCGCCTTCATCTTCGCAGCGAGCATCCGGCATGGGCCCTTCACGAGCTCGGCGGCTGGGCGCTCGATCAGGGCTGTGAACTGGCGGACCTGACCGTGGGCAGACCGACGCTGGAGGACGTCTACCTGCGGTTGACGGAGACGGCGGAGCGCGACCAGTGATCGACCGACGTCTCCTCGCCACCCAATT
>DATGDO010000107.1:0-5532 GCA_035310805.1 Solirubrobacterales bacterium | reverse complement strand
GAGGGCGAGCAGTGGCGGGAGCAGCTCGCGCATCCGGTCAGAGACGGCGACGGCGCGGTCCGGGCCGTGGATCCCGACGTGGACGTGCAGGCTCCAGGTGTTGTTCCGCTGCGCCACCCAGCGCAGGTCGCCCTCGAGCCGCCGGTAGTGCTCGGTGTTGATGATGTGCTGGTCCAGGTAGTTGGCCCAGGGATGCGTGCCCATCGCCGCCAGGGCCAGCCCCATCTCGTCGGCGATCCCGAAGAGTCGCTCGCGACGGCCGCGCTGGTGCTCGGCGGCATCCGCGAAGGTCTCCCCGCGGCCGGATCGAATCTCGATCTCCGTGTCGATCAGCTCGCCCTTGACGGCGTACGCCAGTTCGGGGTCGCGGAGACACGCCTCCTGCATCGCCTCGAAGCGGTGCTCGAGGTCGAGGATGGCGGGGTCAAGGATCGCGAACTCCTCCTCGATGCCGACCGTGAAGTCGGTGGAGGACTCGAAGGTCCGGCGGACGGCCTCGAGGTCCAGCCCGTCGTGTTCTGGCTGCGGATCAGTTGTCACCGGACCGGAAGCGCTAGGTCAAATAGAAGTAGAGGGCGTAGAGCAGGTCCACGGCCGGACTCGACGTGTGCACCGTGACGTCGGGAGGAACCTGCAGCAGCCGCTCGGAGTAGTTGAAGATGATCTTCACCCCGGCCTTGACGAGGCGGTCCGCGACCTCCTGCGCCGCGTCGGCGGGGACGGCGAGGACGCCGACGACCACCTGCTCGCCCTCGACCACCGAGTCGATCTCGTCGAAGGAGCGGACCTCAAGGCCTCCGACACGCCGCCCGATCACGGTGGGATCGACGTCGAACATGGCCACGATCCGGAAGCCGTGGTCGGCGAAGATGTCGGAGCTGGCGATCGCCTGGCCGAGGTGCCCGGCGCCGAACAGGGCGATGTTGTGCTGGCCGGCGGTGCGGAGGATCTTGCGGATCTCGCGGACCAGCGAGTCGACGTTGTAGCCGACCCCCCTCTTGCCGAACTTGCCGAACCCGGAGAGGTCCCGGCGGATCTGGGTCGAGTTGATGTGCGTGTAGTCCGAGAGCTCCTGCGAGGAGATCGTGTCCTTGCCCATCTTCCGGGCCTGGGTCAGGACCTGGAGATAGCGGGAGAGTCGCGCCGCGACGCCCAGTGAGAGGCGATCGCCGTCGGTCAGCTCCGAGGCCTGCTGCTCAGCGGTCCCGGCCGCCCCGTCCTCGATCATCCGGACAAGGTATCGAGCCGCGCCCGCAGGCCGTCTGGGTCGAGCCAGAGCTCGGAGACGATCTCGCCGTCGAGCTCGACCACAGGGATACGCTCCAGGAGTTGGGCATGCAGACGCTCGTCCGACTCGATGTCGACTTCGTCGAGCTCGAATGAGAGGCCGTCGGCGCGGAGCTGTTCCAGGCCCGCGCGTGCCTGGTCGCAAAGGTGGCAGTCAGACCGCCCGTAGAGAGTCACAACACGCGCTTTCGCGCCCGTCTCGGCTCGCGCCATGACTCTAGGCGACGCTCGCCTCGCGGGCGCTCGCGAAGGCGTCGAACCCCAGGTAGTCGGGATAGGGGATCGGCTCGATGAAACGAGCCGCCGAGGCGATCATCGCCGCGTTGTCGGTGCAGAGCGAGATCGGCACCAGCTTCAGCCGCACGCCCAACTCGTCGCAGAGGGCCCGGGTGCGTTCGCGCAGCTCCGCGTTCGCCGCCACGCCGCCGCCCAGAGCGATCGCGGGCCGGTCGCCCGACCGGGCGGCGCGCTCCAGCTTGGTGACGAGCTGATCGGTGATCGCCCGCTGATAGGAGGCCGCGAGGTCGGCCTGGCGGCGCTCGGTCCGCTTCGGCCCCAGGTCGCGAACCCGGTAGACCAGCGAGGTCTTCAGGCCGCTGAAGCTGAAGTCCAGGCCGCGCTCGCTCATCGCCACCGGGAACTCGAACGCCTCCGCGTCGCCACCGGCCGCGGCCGTCTGGATCGCCGGACCGCCCGGATAGCCGAGGCCGAGCAGGCGCGCCCCCTTGTCGAAGGCCTCACCCGCAGCGTCGTCGACCGTCGCGCCGAGCGTCTCGAACGAGGAGCGCTCCCGCACTCCCGCCAGCAGCGTGTGGCCTCCGCTCGCGATCAGGCAGAGGAACGGCGGCTCCAGCGGATCGGGCTCCAGGAAGTTGGCGGCGACGTGGCCCTGCAGGTGGTCGACCGGAACGAGCGGCTTGCGGTGGGCGGCGGCCAGCGCCTTCGCCGAGCTCAGCCCGACGAGCAGCGCGCCGATCAGGCCCGGTCCCTGGGTGACCGCGATCGCCTCGACCTCCGGAAGCGAGGTGCCCGCCTGCTCGAGGGCGGCGGCCACTACCGGGTTGACGAGCTCGAGATGGTGCCGGGAGGCGACCTCCGGGACCACCCCGCCATAGCGCTCGTGAAAGGCCGCCTGCGAGGAGACCACGTTGGAGAGGATTCGCTCCCCGTCGACGACCGCGGCACACGTGTCGTCGCAGGAGGTCTCCAGCGCCAAGATCAACTGCCCTGGCTGCTCCGCTTCGCGTTCGCGCCGGGCAGCATCAATCAAGCGACCGAGGCGCCCTCGGCCGCCTCGAGCCACATGATCAGTGCGTCCTCGCCGTTGTCGTGGTAGTAGCGGCGACGCCTGCCGGCCGAGCGGAAGCCGAAGCGCCGGTACATCTCGATCGCCGGCGCGTTGGAGACGCGGACCTCGAGGGTGAAGCGGGCCCCGTCACCGGCCTCCTCGAAGAGCCGCTCGATCAGGTCCGTGGCCACTCCACGGCGGCGGCGCTCCGGGTGGACGGCGACGTTCATCAGATGCCAGACGTCGTCGTAGCGGGCGCAGACGAGGTAACCGACCAGGCCATCGGTGTCCTCGGCCGCAAGGCAGATGCCGGAGGGCTTGGAGAGCTCCAGCACGAACATCGCCAGCGACCACGGCGTCGGGAACGACCGGCGCTCGATCGAGATCACGGAGGGAAGGTCGCCGTAGCCCAGGCGGCGCAGCCTCAGGTCGCCCGGCTCATCCCCCGGGGTCCGATCGATCTCGCTCAAGCCATCTCTTTGCATCGGGCGGTCTCAGATACAGGGGTTGGATCTGGTCCGGCGACGCCTCTGATGCCGCCTCCCCCACCGCGCAAACGTGCCTGGCGGCGATTCGGTGGATCGGGTCCTCGGGCGGGGCGACCGTGGCGCCGGCGGCCTTCAGCTCTGCGGCGAATCGTAGCGCTCCGTCTCCGGCCGCCAGGGGGGGTCTGTCGAGGTCCCGCAGGCGATCCGCCAGCTGCTCCGGGGAGGCGACGAAGGGCGGCCATCGCTCCGCCCGCCCGTCCTCGAGCAGGGCGGCGAAGGCCTCGTTGCGGCGGGCGTCGATCACGGGCAGGGCGAATCCGCCGCGACCATCCGGGTGCGCGGAGATGCCGGCGCCGAGCGCGGCGAGCGAGCCGACAGCGACGACCGGGATTCGCCTGGCCTGGGCCAGCCCGCGCGCCGTCGCGATGCCGATTCGCAGGCCGGTGAACGAGCCCGGTCCGATGCCGACAGCGATCCGGTCGATCCGCTCCCAGCCGCCGACGGCGTCGACGCTCCGCTCGATCTCCGGCAGGAGGGCCTGGGAGTGGCGGGGGCGCCCATCGGGCCCTGGCCCGACCTGGACCTCGCGGACGATCTTCCCGTCGGCGGCCACGCCCACCACGGCGTCGGCCGTGGCCGTATCGACGCCGAGGACGACCATCAATAGAGTCCGCCAGGAAGCGGAATCCCGCCCATCGACTCCGGGAGAAGGAGAAACACCATGTCGGAGCAGTCCAGCAGGTTTCCAGCGTCTGACGGCTCGCGCTGGCGGGCGCCCTCGCGTCATCGGGGCGCGGGCGCGGCCGCGGCGGCCCTCGCGGTCGTCGCCATCGGCGCGACGGGTTGCGGCAGCGACAACAGCGGCAACGACGTGAGCAAGGCGATCAACAGCGTCAAGTCGCAGGCCCAGAGCGTCGGCAGCCAGGTCTCGACGGCCCTGACCCAGGCGCAGCAGCAGGCGCAGAGCGTGCAGAGCCAGGCGCAGCAGCAGGCGCAGAGCGTGCAGAGCCAGGCGCAGAGCGTGCAGAGCCAGGTCCAGCAGAAGAGCGGCGGCGGGTACTAGCCGCGGCCCTCGGCTCAGTCCAGATCGATCTCGCGCTCGTCCCCGCCCGCGTGGCGGATCTCCACGCGCCGCGTGACCCGCTCGAGCCAGGGCTCGGCGGCGCCGGGCCACTCGATGAAGGCGACCGCCTCGGGGGTGATGTAGTCCTCGAGCAGTGCCGGGTCCTCCTGGTCCAACTCGGTCAGCCGGTAGAGGTCGAGGTGCGAGATCGGCACTCTGCCGCGGTAGGTGCGGCCGATGGTGAAGGTCGGCGAGGTGACCGGCTCTCTCACTCCGAGCGCCCGGCAGGCTCCCCGGATCAGCGTCGTCTTGCCGGCCCCGAGCTCGCCGCTGATCAGAACCACGTCACCGGGGCCGAGCTCGGCTGCGAGGCGCTCGCCGAATGCCTCGGTCTCCGCCGCGCTGCGGGTCCGCTCCATCACGGCCGAGGGTATTCCAGGGAACTTCTGTCAGGTCTCCGCTGACAGGTAAGGCAGGTCCCTGCATGAAGCGGGGGAGCTCTGACCCACCTTGGTTACTTCGAGGATTTCGACATCACCGAACGCGAATACGTACGCCCTCAGCCGCCGAAGAGGCCCATCTGGTCCGGCTCCTGCTCGCGCTCCTGGACCAGCGGCTCCGGCTCCGGAACGGGCTGCGCGAGCAGGTCCGGGATCTGGCGGAAGTCCTCCCGCAGCTGCTCCGCGACCCGTGGCGTGCGCAGGCCGGCGGCCGGATGGAAGAGCGGCAGCAGGTGGACGAAGCGCCCGCCGATCAGGTGCTGCTGCGGGACTCCGCGGACCTTGGTGATCCCGGTCTGGTTGGCCGTCAGCAGCTTGGTCGAGAAGTTCCCGAGCGTGCAGATCACGCGGGGCTGGATCAGCCCGACCTGCTGCTCGAGATATGGCCGGCACGCATCGATCTCCTCGGGCTGCGGATCGCGGTTGCCGGGGGGGCGGCAGTTGTGCACGACCCCGCCAGCCGTCACGAAGTTGTGGGCTCGGTCAACGTCAATACAGAAGAACGTCGTGTCGGCTCTTGGGGCGTCCGTGATGTCCTCAACGTCAACATCATCGAATAGGACCTTCGGATTGCCTGCCTGCAGTCTTCTCGGGTCGTACGGAACAACCGCCTCGACGTCTGGGTGAAGCTTGTAGCGCATCGATGGAGGCACGAAGGGGGCAATTCGTTCACTGAGTGCCTTGGTGGTCGCCACGTCGAAATAGAGCCGGCCTCTGAGCGCCTTTGCGGGAAGCCCAAGCCGACTCAAGCCCTGCAGCAAGACCTGGAGGTCCCGGGTGTTGAATCCCACGGTGGCAAGCTCAGCGAGTGGTCGTCGACCACCGCCCCGAATCCGCATGTATCCGTCGTCCATGAACCAAATCGCAAGCATCCGGTCGTTGAGTTCACGAGCCATCCATGGCGGA
>DATGDO010000106.1:0-2020 GCA_035310805.1 Solirubrobacterales bacterium | reverse complement strand
GACGGCCTGGAGCACAGCGTCCGCATCGGGGAAGCGATCGACTTCGAGGTCAAGGACGTCGTGCCGTTCGGCGTCGAGACGGGCGAGCCGGTCCGATTCTCTGGCATGGGCCACCCGGCGGGATCAGACCTGACCATGTCGGAGGCGCAGCGTTCACAGATCAGCGCCTTCGGCATCGAGTACGAGGGCAAGACCGGGCTCTCGAGCTCCGACTTCTCCTGGGCCGCCTGAACGCGGGATCGCTTTGCCAGGGCTTTCGCTCATGGCACCCCGCGGTTGGGCGATGCGTGACCGATGCCTTTCTAGGATTGAGGAAGTGAGCCGCATCCGCCCCTGCCGCGACGATGAGCTCGGCGACGTACTGGCTGTCGTCAACGCGGCTGCCGAGGCGTACCGGGGGGTGATCCCCGACGATCTCTGGCATGAGCCGTACATGGATTCCGGAGAGCTCGAGTGCGAGATCGAGGCCGGAGTCCGATTCTGGGGCTGTGACGGAAACGGTGAGCTGATCGGGGCGATGGGCATCCAGTCCGTCAGGGATGTCGATCTGATCCGGCACGCATATGTCCGACCCGACCGCCAGCGGCGAGGGGTCGGCGGGGCACTGCTACGTCATCTTCGCGACCAGAGCCCGCGGACCATTCTCGTCGGCACCTGGGCGGCCGCCACGTGGGCGATCGACTTCTATCGGCACCACGGCTTCGAACAGGTCACTCCTGCACGGACGACCTCGCTGCTCAGGACCTACTGGACGATTCCGGAGCGCCAGATTGAGACCTCGGTGGTACTGGCGGAGCCACCGCTCGAGGACTGACCACGAGCCGCACCGCCTCACACCTGCGTGACGTGCCTGGGCGATGAGGGGCGGGTCGATCCCCGCCGGATCGCGTTCGTACCGAAGCGCTCCCGGATTTCGTCCATCGCCGCGTCGAGCGCGGCGTCGGGCGGTCGGTCCAGCGGCAGCTCGAGCTGGGCGTGATCGGTGAGGTTCGCGACGGTGATTCCGAGCAGGCTGATGCCGCGCCGCTCGATCATGGGAATCGCCCCGTCGAGCAGCACCCTCGCAGCGGCCAGCACCGCGCCCGTCCCAGCAGTGGGGTGGGAGAGAGTGCGCGACCGGGTGGCGCGCGAGTAGTCGTCGAAGCGGAGGCGCAGCGTCACGGTGCGGCCGGCGCGGTCCTTCGCGCGGAGGCGCCGCATGACGCGATCGACCAGCGTGACCAGCAGGGCATCCAGATCGGCGCGCGTCCTGTGCCCGCGGCCGAACGCCGACTGCGAGCCGATCGACCGCCGGCGTCGGCCGCGGCGCACCCGTCGCGGATCCCGATTGTGCGCGATGGCGTGGAGGTGCCGCGCGGCGTGCCAGCCGAGAAAGATCTTCAGCTCGTTGGGGTCGCGCCGGCCGAGCTCGCCGACGTCGTGGATCCCCCAGGCGTGGAGCCGCTCGGCCGTCACCGCACCGACGCCCCACAACGCCTCGACCGGCAGCGGCTCCAGGAAGCTCGCCTCTTGCTCGGGCGTGATCACCAGCAGGCCGTCGGGCTTAGCCGCGCGGCTGGCCATCTTGGCGAGCACCTTCGTCCTCGCCACCCCGACGGTTACCGCCAGCCCCACCTCCTCGCGGACTTCGCGGCGCAGCCGCTCGGCGATCTGGCGGGGCGTTCCCGAGATGCGGTCGAGCCCGTTGACGTCCAGGAACGCCTCCTCGAGCGAGATCCCCTCCACCACCGGCGCGGTCCGCTCGAAGATCTCGAACAGGGCCCCACTTGCCTCGACGTACGCCGAGAAGCGCGGTTCGACGAACACCGCGCCGGGACAAAGCCGCTGCGCCCGGCGCCCGCCCATCCCGCCCCGTATGCCATGGGCACGAGCCTCGTAGCTCGCCGCCATCACGACGCCCGTGCCCACGATTGTCGGGCGGCCCCGCAGGGCCGGATCGTCCCGCTGCTCGACGGACGCAAAGAACGCATCCGCGTCGGCGTGCAGGATCGCCGCTGTGCTCGACACGAACGTATGTTCC
>DATGDO010000105.1:0-1674 GCA_035310805.1 Solirubrobacterales bacterium | reverse complement strand
AAGTTCAGCCCGACGGCTCTCGGCACCTATGAGGAGTGCCCGAAGCAGTTCGAGTTCGCCTACCTGCTGAAACCGGAGGTCCAGGAGGCGCCCTCGCCTCATTTGATCGTCGGCAACGCCGTGCACGAGGCGCTCGCGTTCTTCTACCGACTGCCGGTCGAGGAGCGGAGCGAGGCCGTACTTCACCAGGCGCTGCGGGCGTGCTGGGCACGGATTCCGGACCGCAAGCTCGCCTTCCTCGATGAGGAGGAGGAGCGCTCGTGGGGACTTCGCACCCTCGATGCGCTCAGCGACTACGCGCGGCGCTATGACCTCGGAATCCGCCCCCTGATGGTCGAGGACTGGATCGAGGCCAGGCTTCCAAACGGGCGCTGGATCTGCGGCCGGACCGACCGAATCGATCGCGCCCACGGGCCCGAGCCCGGCATCGAGGTGATCGACTACAAGACCGGGCGCTGCCGGATCGGCGACGAGGACGTCTCCGATCTGATCTCCGCTCGCGTCTACGCCCTGGCCGCGACGCGGACGCTCAACCGCCCCGTGGTCCGGGTGCGGTTCATCTACGTCGGCGAGGGCGTCGAGCGGAGCTGGAGCCCGCAGGCCGGCGACCTGGCGGCGATCGAGGACGAGCTCGCCGCGCTGACCGAGCAGGTGGCCGCGACCGAGGTGTTCGAGCCGCGCCCGGCGAGGATGCGCTGCCGCTGGTGTCCCTTCGCCTCGCTCTGCCCGGCGATGGATGACGTCTCGCTCGAGGAGCTGGGCGGCGCGTCCGAGGTCGTCTTCTGAGCCCGTGAGGATCCTTGCGGCGGTCATGCTCGCGCTCGTGGGGATCTCACTCGCGATCGCGGCGGTCCAAACCCTGGGCATGCTCGTCGGGGGCTCCGCCGTGGCGCTGGGGATCGCGGTCGCGGTCCGCCGCAGCATCCGCGAAGGCTCCCCGGCCGCCGGGCCGCCCGGATCCGAGACCTGGCAGCCCCGGCCGCGAAAGCGCGATCCCGGCTCGCCCGACTGAGCCCGACCGGACCAGGGCCGCACTCGGCGAGCAGCGGCCGGATGCACGTCTTGACAACTCACGTCGAGCCCGTAGGGTCGGGAGCGTCCATCAAGAGCGGCTGAGGGAACCGGCCCTGTGACGCCGCAGCAACCGGCCGAGACCTCCGGGTCGAGGCGCGGTGCTAACGCCGGGTTCGATGGAGGTGATCGATTTGAGTACCCGCAATGGTCCACTGCCCAAGCTGGATCTGAGTCGCTTGAACAGTGAGGAGCGCGAGCTCTGGGACATGTACTTCGCCGGACCTCTGGGAGAGGGGGACAGCGAGCTGATCCGGGTCTGGAGCTTCGGCTACGCGTGCATGCTGGAGCTGACCGGCCCGCCCGCGGTTGTCAGCGAGTACCTGCGGGAGCACGATCCCGACAGCCTCGTGCGGCAGTACCTCGACAACGTTCGACGGGCACGGGAGAGTGGGCGTTGACGGGAAGCTGAGATGCCTCGTAGACGCGCGATTCGCGTAACCCCTGGGCAAGCCGATCAGGGGGGCGTTAGCGTTTCCCTATGGGCCGGCTGACCGAGCTCTTCGGCAAGCGCTCTCTCGACGACCGCCTGTTGACGGGTGAGCTCTCGCCCGTCAGCGGCGAGGGCCGAGCGAGGGCCGAGCGGCTGCTCAGTCCCGGCCA
>DATGDO010000104.1:0-2024 GCA_035310805.1 Solirubrobacterales bacterium | reverse complement strand
GAGGACCGCCACCCGCGCCCCGCGGCCCCCGGCAACCCCCCGCTGCTCGAGGATGTCCCACGCCGCCGGGGCATCGAGGCCACCGCGCGCCTGATACTGGAGCGGGGTCTCCGACTCCCCGCAGAGAGAGCCGCAGGGAAGGAAGTTCCACTGCGTCCGCTGCCAGCCGCCGGGGAAGCCAGCCAGGCCCGGGTCGTTCGGGATCGCCGACGCATGGGCGACATAGTTCGGGACCGCGTAATCGACCGCGGGGTTCGCGTCGAGCGCCTGGTCGGCGGAGGAGAGCGAGACGCCGTCGGGGAGCTTCAGGACATGCTCGTTGCCACCGTCGAAGCGGACGAGCAGCTCTCCCGGGACGTACGGGGCATGGCTCGGTGTCTGGGAGTCCGCCGAGGCCGCCGGCACGATCGCTGCGGTCAGGACGAGGATGGTTGTGGCGAGCAGCTTTCGCATGGTCCCCAGATGGCTGGCCGAAGAAATGCGGACGGCCGGCGCACGTCTGCCGGCCTTGCCCCTAAACACCGCCTGGCGGAAGAAGTTCCTGCTAGCGCGGGTCTACCGCCCCCTGCATACTGGCGAACCGATGGCGGCGGCGGATTTCAGCGAGGTCGATGAGAGCCATATGCAGACGGCCCTGAGGCTTGCCGAGCGGGCGGCGAAGCACGGCGACGTCCCGATCGGCGCGGTGGTCGCGCGAGGGGACGAGGTCCTGGGGCGGGCCGGCAACGAGCGGGAGTTGCGCGGGGATCCCACCGCGCATGCCGAGGTGCTCGCCCTGCGCGAGGCATCGGAGCGGCTCGGCGGCTGGCGCCTGCTCGGGACGACGATCTACGTGACGCTCGAGCCGTGCCCGATGTGCGCGGGGGCGATCACCCTGGCCAGAGTGCCGAGGCTGGTCTACGGCGCCGCCGATCCCAAGGGGGGCGCGGTCGGCAGCGTGATCGATCTGTTCGCGGAGCCGGTGGTCAATTACCGGCCGGCGGTGGAGGGGGGCCTGCTCGCCCCCGAGTCGGCCGCCCTGCTCGAGGCCTTCTTCTCGAGCCGCCGCTAGCCGGCCTCCCGGCGCCTGCCTTCCGGGCCCGCCCAGGTCAAGCGGTGAGCCAGGAGACGGGGTTGTCGACCATCATCGTCCGCTCCTGCTCCTCCGTCATCCCGGCGTCACGCAGCTCCGGGAGGACCCGCTCGGGGACGATCCGGATCGTCCAGTCCTTCACCAGTCCCGCGCCCACCAGCTGCTCGACCACGTTCGGCGGGAACCAGTCGATCGTCGCGACCGAATCGGCCGAGAGAAACATGCGCTCGGCGTATCCGCGCTCGAGCAGGGCCTTGGCGGTCGCCTGCCGCTGCTCGTAGGGCAGGAACAGCTCAAGCCCGTAGCGGTCGAGTCCGATCCAGACGCCCTTCTCGAGCACCCCTTCGATGTAGTCGAGGTCGTCGGTATCGCCGCTATGGGCCATCTGGACCTTGGAGAGGTCGACCCCCTCCTCCTCGAAGATCTCGATCTGGCGCGGACCCGTGTTGCTGGCTGGCCGGGTGTGGGCCATGATCGGGGCTCCGGTGCGCAGGCTTGCCCTCGCCGACGCACGATGGATCTTCTCGATGTTCTCCGTCACGCCGGACTCGTCCGCGGCGCACTTGACGAAGGCGGCCTTGATCTCGGTTCCCTGGATCCCCTGCTCGATGTCCGAGACGAACAGGTCGGCGATCTGGTCGGCGTCGCGGGTGACGAAGAACTGAGGCAGGTGGTCATAGGTGTAGATCCCGGTACACGGCACCACCTGAAGGCCCGTCTCCTCGGAGACGCGCCGCATGAAGTCGACGTCGCGGCCGAGGAACATCGCGGTCGGCTCGCCGATCGTCTTGATGCCCAGGTCGACCGCGGCCTTCGCCTCGCGCACCGCGATCTCGAAGTCCCCGCCCGGAGGGACGGCGTGCGGCGGGTCCTCCTTTGCCGTTCCTGCGCCGGGCCACTGCTCGTGGACGGCCTCGTCTCGGTTGCGCAGATGCTCGTGGATCAGCGTCGT
>DATGDO010000103.1:0-22428 GCA_035310805.1 Solirubrobacterales bacterium | reverse complement strand
CGGCGGCCTGGAGCTGGCGCTGTGGTGCGATCTGCGGATCGCCACCGCCGGCTCGAACCTCGGCTTCCCCGAACGCCGCTGGGGCGTGCCGCTGATCGACGGCGGGACGCAGCGCCTGCCGCGCATCGTCGGTATGGGCCGGGCGCTGGACCTGATCCTCACCGGCCGCATCGTGCAGGCCGACCAGGCGCTGGCGATGGGCCTGCTCACCGAGGTCGTCGACGAGGGCGGCCACCTCGAGCGCGCCCTTCAGATCGCCGAGGGGCTGGCCTCGTTTCCCCAGGAGACGATGCTGGCCGACCGCCGCGCGGCGATCGACGGCTTCGGCCTGCCACTCGACGCCGGGCTGGCGCTGGAGGCCCAGTCGGGCCTGGAGACGCTGCTGGTCGCCCAGCAGGGAGCGGCCCGGTTCGCCGCCGGAGAGGGCCGCGGCGGCGCCGGCGCGGGAGTCTGACGCCGCCGCTATAGGCTTGGCGAAATCGTCCGTGAGGGAGAAGCGATGACCTATTTCGTCACCGGGGCAACCGGCTTCATCGGCCGCCACCTCGTCGAGCAGCTCCTGGCCAACCGCGAGGGTCAGATCTATGTCCTGGTGCGCGAGGGCTCGACGGAGCGCCTGGAGTCGCTGATCGCGGACTGGGGCCAGCCCGGGCGGATCGTGCCCGTCGTCGGCGACCTGGGAGAGGAACGCCTGGGCGTGTCCGACGAGAGGGTGGCCGAGCTGAAGGGCAACGTCGACCACTTCTTCCACCTCGCCGCGATCTACGACATGACCGTGGACGCCGAGAGCCAGCGGATCGCCAACGTCGAGGGCACCCGCGAGGCTGTCAAGCTCGCCGAGGCCCTGGAGGTGAAGCGCTTCCACATGGTCAGCTCGATCGCCGCAGCCGGCCTCTACAAGGGGACCTTCACCGAGGACATGTTCGACGAGGCCGAGAAGGTCGACACCCACCCCTACTTCCAGACCAAGCACGAGTCCGAGGCCGTCGTGCGGGAGGAGTGCGACGTCCCCTGGCGGGTCTACCGGCCTGGGATCGTCGTCGGGCACTCCGAGACCGGCGAAATGGACAAGATCGACGGCCCGTACTACTTCTTCAAGCTCCTGCAGCGCGCCCGGAACACCCTGCCCCAGTGGTTCCCCGGGGTGGGAATCGAGGGCCGCCGCATCAACATCGTCCCGGTCGACTTCGTCGCCAAGGCGATGGATCAGATCGCCCACGTCGACGGGCTGGACGGTCTGGCCTTCCACCTGACCGACCCGAACCCGCTGACGGCCGGCCAGGTGATCAACACCTTCGCCAAGGCCGCACACGCGCCCGAGGCCGCGATGCGGATCGACTCGCGAATGTTCGACTTCATCCCCAAGCAGGTTCGGTTGGGCCTGACCATGCTGCCGCCGGTCAAACGCATCACCGACCAGCTGCTGGCCGACCTCGGCATCCCCAGGTCGGTCCTCGTCTACATCAACTATCCGACCGACTTCGATTCGAGCAGGACGCAGCAAGCGCTCGAGGGCACCGGCATCTCGGTGCCGCCGCTCCCCAGCTACGCCGAGCGGCTCTGGGACTACTGGGAGCGCAACCTGGACCCGGACCTCTTCAAGGATCGCTCGCTCTCCGGCGCGATTGGCGGCAAGGTCGTCCTGATCACCGGTGCGTCCTCCGGCATCGGCAAGGCCACCGCGATCAAGTGCGGGGAGGCCGGGGCGGAGGTGCTGCTGGTGGCCCGCACGCCGGAGAAGCTCGAGGAGACCAAGGCCGAGATCGAGGAGGCCGGGGGCACCGCCCAGATCCACCAGTGCGACCTCTCGGACCTCGAGGACGTCGAGCGCATGGCCAAGCAGGTCCTCGAGCAGCACGAGCGGGTCGACATCCTCGTCAACAACGCCGGCCGCTCCATCCGGCGGTCCGTCGAGCTCTCCTACGACCGCTTCCACGACTTCGAGCGGACCATGCAGCTCAACTACTTCGGCGCCCTGCGGCTGATCCTCAGCCTGCTCCCCAGCATGCGGAAGAGGAGCAAGGGCCGGAAGGGCGGCCACATCATCAACATCAGCTCCATCGGTGTGCAGACCAACACGCCGCGGTTCTCCGCCTACGTTGCGTCCAAGGCGGCTCTCGATGCTTGGTCGCGCTGCGTCGCCTCCGAGGTCGTCGACGACGGAGTCCACATCACCACGATCCACATGCCGCTGGTGCGCACCCCGATGATCGCCCCGACCAGGATGTATGACGCCTTCCCGACGATCACCCCCGAGGACGCGGCCGGGATGATCACCAACGCGATGATCACCAAGCCCAAGAAGGTCGCGACCCGGCTGGGCAACTTCGGCGAGCTGCTCTACAACGTCGCGCCCAAGGCCTCTGACGCGATCCTCAACACCGCCTACAAGCTCTTCCCGGAGTCGAGCGCCGCGAAGGGCAAGGAGGGGATGGAGGACGGCAAGCCCGCCAAGGAGGCCGAGCTCTCGACCGAGGGCGTCGCCTTCGCCTACCTGATGCGCGGCGTCCACTGGTAGCGGCGCAGGTCGTCTCTTCGCAATGACCAAGGCGATCCCGGAGGCGAAGCCGAGGAGTCGCCGCCTGAAGTGGTGGGGCTGGGGCTACGAGGACCAGCAGCTCCCGCGCGATCAGCTCGAGGGGATCGCGAAGGGGGTCACCGCCCGGCTCGGCTTCGAGGTGGGCGAGATCGAGGAGCCCGTCCCGCTCGATGACGTCGAGCTCCCAAGCTCCCGCCTTGCGCCGCCGAAGGAGCTCGCGGGGATCTTCTCGAGCGAGCGCTACGACCGCGTCGCGCACGCGCTCGGCAAGGCGTATCGCGACGTGGTCCGCGGCTTCCGCGGAGAGTTCCCGAACCCGCCGGACCTGGTCGCGTATCCCGAGTCCCCAGAGGACGTCGACGCGATCCTGGCCTGGTGCGGGGACGAGGGGGCGGCGGCGATCCCCTACGGGGGCGGCACGGGCGTCGTCGGTGGGGTCGAGGCGCGCATGCGCGAGGACTACCCGTGCGTGGTGACGGTCGACCTGCGGCGGATGGACCGGGTGCTCGAAGTCGATCCGGCCTCGCAGGCCGCTCGCATCCAGGCGGGCGCGACGGGGCCGGCCCTGGAGGAGCAGCTCCGCGACCACGGCCTGACAATGCGCCACTTCCCGCAGTCCTTCGAGTACTCGACGCTGGGCGGCTGGATCGCCACCCGGTCCGGCGGCCACTTCGCGACTCTCTACACCCACATCGACGACCTGGTCGAGTCGGTCCGGGCCGTGACGCTCGACGGCGACTGGGAGAGCAGGCGCCTGCCGGGCTCCGGAGCCGGTCCCAGCCCCGATCGGATGCTGATCGGATCGGAGGGGATCCTCGGGGTGATCGTCGAGGCCTGGGTGCGGGTGCGAAGCCGGCCCACCGAGAAGATCTCCTGCGGCGTCGCCTACGAGGACTTCATGGCGGGGGCCCACGCGGTCCGCGAGATCTCGCAGTCGGGGCTCAACCCGTCGAACTGCCGCCTGCTCGACGCGGTCGAGGCGGACACCTCGTCGGCTGGCCCTCCCGGCAAGGCGATCCTCGTGCTCGGCTTCGAGTCCCCGGAGCAGCCGGTCGAGGAACCGATGTCGCTCGCCCTCGAGATCTGCCGAAACCACGGCGGCGAGCCCGGCGAGATGAAGCGAAGCGGAGCCGAGCCACCCGGCCCGGCGGCGAGGAGCGAGTCGCCGGCGCCCTCCGAGCCCGGGGACGACCCGGTCAACGCCTGGCGACACGCCTTCCTCTTCGCCCCCTATCTGCGCGACGCGCTGGTCGCCTGCGGCGTCCTCTCCGACACCTTCGAGACGGCGATCACCTGGGAGCGCTTCCCCGGCTTCCACGACGAGGTGATGAAGACGGCGCGGCGGGCGGTCGCCGAAGCGAGCGGAGGCCCCGCGGAGGGCCGGGGCTCGCCGCGGATCAGCTGCCGCTTCACCCACGTCTACCCGGACGGTCCGGCGCCGTACTACACGGTCCTCGCCCCGGCGAGGCGCGGGGACGAGGTCGCCCAGTGGGACGAGATCAAGGCGGCGGTCTCGGAGGCGGTGATCGGCGGCGGGGGGACGATCACCCATCACCACGCGGTCGGACGCGACCACCGGCCCTGGTACGACCGGCAGCGCCCCGATCGGTTCGCCGATGCGCTCCGGGCCGCGAAGCGCGAGCTCGATCCGAAGGGACTGCTCAATCCGGGCGTGCTGATCGACCCGTAGCCGTCGCGGAGCTTCCGCATAAGTCACCTCTCAGAAACGGCTTATGCCGGGCTTAGGGACCACTTCGACGCTCTCTCTGCTTGCTTCATCTTGAGAGCCACGAGCTCGGCCCGCGGCTTTACGTCCTCGGGCGACGGGTTCACGAGTGTCATGCCGGGATCGCGCTGACGGCCCTCGCCGCCTCGATCCTGGTCGGCGGCTGGCCGCTGCCGGAGCCCGCGGCGATCGCGTTGCTGGCGCTCGGAGGCTTGCTCGTCTTGAAGGACTGGCGGGACCTCTTTCCGGGGCGCCGGGACGAGGCGGCGTGGAGCGCCGGTATGCACCGGCTGCCCACCCCCCTTCGCAGGCGCGGGCGGGGGCGCGCCCTCGCGCCGGTGGCGGGCGCCTGCACCGCGGCGATGGGGCTCGTCAACCTCGCCTCCGCGCTGACGCCCGGTGTGCATTCCAGGATGCATCTGCTTCTTCAGCTCGTTCCGCGAGAGGTCCCCGTGGCGGCCCACGCCCTCGCGCTTTCCACGGGAGTCCTCCTGATCGTCCTGGGCGTCTACCTGATGCGCCGCCGCCGCCGTGCCTGGGCGCTGGCGGTGGTCATCCTCGTGGCTGCCGGGGCCCTCAACCTGCTCAAGGGGCTGGACATCGAGGAAGCGCTGGCCAGCTGGACGCTGGCCGCGCTCTTGATCTGGGGCCGCGACGCGTTCTACGTCCTGCACGGGGACAGCGGCTGGCGCGGGCCTGTCGCCCGCAGCCTGACCGTCGTCGCCGGCCTCCTGGCGACGAGCCTGGTCACCCTGCTGGCCGCATCCCACTGGGGCGCGCCCGGGCTCAATCCGGGCCGGGCCCTGGCGGAGCTGCAAGGGTCCCTGACGCTCTCGGCCGGGCCGATCCACTACCGCGACCCGTTCGACTGGGTGCCCGCTGGCCTGGCCCTGCTCTGGATCGGCGCCGCGCTCAGCGTGGCCTGGATGCTCTTCCGTCCGCTCGCCGCCCCTCGAGGAGTCCCGGCGGCCGAGCTGCGTCCGCTGGCGCGCCGGATGGTCGAGCGTCACGGAAGCGACACCCTGAGCCTCTTCAAGCTGCGAGCCGACAAGCACCACTTCTTCGACAGCTCACAGCGTGCCTTCGTCGGGTACCGGATCGAGGCCGGCGTACTGCTGGTCTCCGGCGACCCGGTTGGGCCGACGGAGGCGCTCCCCGCCCTGTTGAGCGAGCTCTGCGGCTTCGCCGAGGCCCGCGGGCTGGTGATCGGGGTGGTCGGAGCCAGCGAGGAGTTCGCCGAGCTCGCCCGGGGCGCCGGACTGAGCTCGTTCTACATCGGCGACGAGGCGATCGTCGATCTCGCCTCGTTCTCCCTCGAGGGACGCCAGATTCGCAAGGTCCGGCAGGCGGTGACCCGCGTTCGCAAGGCCGGCTACACCGCAAAGCTGGAGCGTATGGGCGAGCTGCCGGAGGCGGAGCTGCGCGAGCTCGAGCAGCTCTCCGACCGCTGGCGCGGTGACGAGCCGGAGCGCGGGTTCTCGATGGGGATCGACGGCCTGCGCGGGGAGTATCTGTCCGACAGCCTGATCGTCGTCGCCCGGGACGCGCAGGGCGCGGCGCGCGGCTTCCTGCATTTCGCTCCGTGCTACGGGCGCCCGGCGATGTCGCTCGGGCTGATGCGCCGGGACCGCGAGACGGTCAACGGGCTGACGGAATACCTGGTCGTCTCCGCGATCGAGCTGCTCCGCGGACGTGGGATCGAGGAGATCTCCCTCAATTTCGCGGCCTTCGCGCGGCTGCTGCGAAGCCCCAGCGGACTCGCGGAGCGGATCCTCGCCAGGCTGGTGGGGCTGGCCAATCCGTATTTCCAGATCGAGAGCCTCTATCGCTTCAATGCCAAGTTCTCGCCGCGCTGGCAGCCGCGCTACCTGCTGTACGAGCGCCGGCCGCTCGGCTTTGCGCGCACCGGCCTCGCGGCGATGTGGGCGGAGGGCCAGCTGCCCTCGCCAAACCCGCGGATCGCCCGCTGACGCGGCGTCTTCGCCCCGGCCCTGGCACGCTCGCCCGATGAGCCTCTCCGCGATCGACGTCGGCGACGGGCCCACGGCCGTCCTCCTGCACGGCCAGCCGGGGAACGCCGGCGATTGGTGGCCGGTGACGAGCCACCTGCTTGACCGTATGCGCGTGATCGCCCCCGACCGGCCCGGCTATGGGCGTACGGGCGGCCCTCCAGTCGGCTTCCGCGGCAACGCGGAAGCGGTGTCGGCGCTCCTCGACGACCTCGAGCTCGAATCGGCGGTGGTCGCGGGCCACAGCTGGGGGACAGGGGTGGCGCTCGATCTCGCCCGGCGGTTCCCGGAGCGCGTCCGCGCGCTGGTGCTCGCCTCTCCGGTCGCTCCGGGCGCTTCACCCGGCGTCGTCGACCGCGTGCTTGGACACCCCCTGGTCGGGGCACCCGTCACGCGGATCGGGTTCCGGCTCGCCGGGCTGGGGCTCGCCCTCGGCCCGGCCCGGAGTCTGGCTCGCAAGTTCGTGCGAGGGCTGCCCGCCGCACAGGTTGCGGCGACCGCAGCCGAGTGGCGAGGGGACGCCGTCTGGAGGAGCTTCTACGCGGAGCAGCGGGCTCTGATCACGGAGCTCCCATCGCTCCAGCCCGAGCTCAGATCCATCGAGCAGGAGACGACCCTTCTTCGCGGGACGCGGGATTGGATCTCGCCGCCTGCGCACGCGGCGCTGCTCGCGAGCGCCATGCCGCGCACGGAGCTCGTCGCCGTCGAGGGTGTCGGGCACATGCTGCCCCAGCAGCGACCGGAGTTGATCGCCGAGGCGATCGTGCACGCCGGTCGCTAGCTCCGGCGAACCCTCTCCGGGTCGAGCCGGTACGGTCGTGTGGGCGGCCGCTTGCGGCCCCGACCCGATCGCGAATGCCGGGTCATGGCCACTACCCTTCGCGGTTCATGGTCGGCCCCCTTACGACGGAGCGGGCCGAGCCGCAGGCGGCGCAGATAGCCGCCGACGGCCGGTCCTCGATGCCACGCCGCGGGCCTCTGCTCGCTGCAATCGTCGCGCTGCGCCCACAGGAATGGGTGAAGAATCTGCTCGTCTTCGCCGGCCTGCTGTTCTCGGCGAAGTTCAAGGAGTTCGACGCGGTCGTCGACGCGACGATCACCTTCGCGGGCTTCTGCGCCGTCGCCTCGGCCGGCTATCTGATCAACGACATCCACGACGCCGACCTCGACCGTCAGCATCCGAAGAAGCGCCGCCGCCCGATCGCCGCCGGCGAGCTGGGCGTGAAGACGGCGATCGCGATGGCCGTGGTGCTCGTCGTCGTCGGCATCGCCGGCTCGGCGATCGCGGTCAAGCCACTCGTCGGGGTCCTCGTCCTGGCCTACGGCGTGGGAACCACGCTGTACTCATACGTCCTCAAGACCGAGGTGATCCTCGACGTGATGACGATCGCCGGGCTGTTCGTGCTGCGGGTCCTCGCCGGTACGGTCGCCGTGAGTGCGGACGCCTCGGCCTTCCTGCTCCTCTGCACCGGGATGGTGGCTCTCTTCCTCGGCTTCACCAAGCGCCGCCAGGAGGCGACCTCGGAGCTCCACTCGGGGACCCAGACGCGGCCGGTCCTGGAGCACTACTCGATCCCCTTCCTCGACCAGATGGTCGCGATGGTCACAGCCGCCACCGTGATGAGCTACGCGATCTATGCGGTCAACTCGCCGCTGATCGGCTCGAAGATGCTCGCCACCCTGCCTCCGGTGCTCTACGGGATCTTCCGCTACCTCTACCTGATCTACGACCGCAAGGACACCCGCTCGACCGACGCGATCCTGCTCGAGGACTACGGCATGATCGGCGCGGCGGTCACCTGGGTCGCCTCGGCGCTCATCCTGCTCCTGATCTACCACTAGCGAGCTCGCGAACGACCTCCACCGCAGGGCGGACGTCGTCGATCCGCTCGATGCACTCACCGGCGTAGAGCGGGCCCGCATCGACCAGGTTCGGCGGGCCGGCCAAGGTGGCGGCGGCCGGGCCGAAGATCGGCCTGTCGGGGCGTTGCCTCGCGGCGAGGCGGAGTTGCGTGGCGGCCGGCAGCCGCGAGAAGACGGGTGCGGTCGCCCGCTGGAAGGCGCGGAGCCAGCCGGGACCGCGAGCGCCTCCCTTCAGCCAGCGTGCGGTGGCAGCATTGGGGACGACCCGGCTGGGCGCCGGCCAGCCGATGCCGAACAGCTCCGTGACCACGGTCTCGCTCGACTCGATCAGGCGCGCCTTGTAACCGGGGTGGGCGCCGCTCTCCCTCGTCATCAGGAAGCGGGTGCCGCAGACCACCGCCTCGGCGCCGGCAGCCAGCCGCGTGCGGACGTCGGCAGGGGCCGCGACGCCGCCCGCCGAGAGCACCGGGAAGGCGTCTCCGAGCGCCGCCCGGGTGCCGTGGAGCAGTTCCGTCGCCGGGACCGTGCCGCGAACGTGTCCTCCCGCCTCCACTCCCTGCGCGATCACCGCGTCGGCACCGGCCTTGCGGGCGGCCAGGGCCTCGTCGACCGAACCGACCTGATGGACCCAGATCCCCGCCACGCGCCGCCTCGGCCTGCCCCAGAAGGTGACGACGACGTCCGCCTTGGCGGCGGCTTCGAAATGGGCCCGGCGAGCGAGGGGGAGGAGCAGATTGACCGCCACCGGCCTGTCCGTTCGCTCCCGGGCGCTCCGGATCTCGTCGCGCAGGTCCTCGGGGGAGAGGATCCCGATCGTCCCGAGGCCCCCGGCGTCAGAGACGGTGGCGGCGAGCTCGCTCCCGGCGAGCCCCCCGCCCATCCCGGCCTGAACGAGCGGAAGCTCCACGCCGATGCGCTCGAGGAACGCTCCCACGGCGAGAGTATCGCCGACGGATCGCGCTGACTGGCCAGTCGGCCAGTCCGGTAGTGTTACGCGAGGGTGGTCCGGAGGCGAAGCCGACGAGCAACCCGTCTTCTGCTCATGGATCTGACGCTCACCGACTCGGAGGCGGCCTTCCGCGACGAGGTTCGGAGCTGGCTGGAGGAGAACCACCCCGGCCCCTCTCCGGAGGGTGACGATCAGGCCGAGTTCGGGTTCCGCCGCGCCTGGCAGAAGAGGATGCACGAGGCCGGCTGGGCCGGGCTCTCCTGGCCCGAGGAGTACGGAGGCAGGGGCGCCACGCTGATCGAGCAGTCGATCTTCAATGAGGAGCTCGCCCGACAGCGGGTGCCGCTGCCCGCGAACGTCCTCGGGCTGGTGATGGGCGGCCCGGTCGTGATCGCCCATGGCAACGAGAGCCAGAAGGAGCGCTACCTCGAGCCGATCCTCTCCGGAGACGAGATCTGGTGCCAGGGATTCTCCGAGCCCGAGTCGGGCTCCGACCTCGCCTCGCTCAAGACCCGCGCGGTGAAGGCCAACGGCAGCTGGAAGGTGACCGGCCAGAAGGTCTGGACCACCTACGCGCACGAGGCCAAGTACTGCATGCTCCTCGCCCGCACGGACCAGGATGCCCCCAAGCACAAGGGGATCACCTATTTCATCCTCGACATGGATCAGCCCGGGGTCGAGGTGCGCCCGCTCCGCCAGCTCACCGGCGAGGCCGAGTTCAACGAGATCTTCCTCGAGGAGGCCGAGGTCCCCGACGAGAACATCGTCGGAGAGGTCGGCGCTGGCTGGCAGGTGGCGATCACCACCCTGATGTTCGAGCGGGCCGGCCTCGGCGCTGCCGCCGTGATGGGCCTGAAGCGCACGATGGAGGACCTTCTGGCCTTGGTCCGCGAGCGCGGCCTCGACGGTGACCCGGTGATCCGCCAGCGGATCGCGGAGCTTCAGATCGGGATCGAGGCGATGCGCCTCGGCTCGCTGCGCGCCCTCACGCAGACGATGAAGACCGGCATTCCCGGCCCCGAGGGCTCGCTCAGCAAGTGGCAATGGGCCGACTACAACCAGGCGCTCACCGAACTGGGCAACGAGGTGCTTGGCCCGGAGGGGATGCGGGTCGGGACGGACTGGAGCTACCGCTTCCTGCGCTCCCGCGCGAACTCGATCGAGGGCGGCACCACCGAGGTGCTCAAGAACATCATCGCCGAGCGCGTGCTCGGCCTGCCGAGGCTGAGGTAGTCGTGAACTTCGACCTGAACGACGAGCAGCAGGAGATCAGGCGAACCGCTCACGAATTCCTCGCCTCCCGCTTTCCGCCTTCGAAGGTGAGGGAGCTCGCCGAGGCGCGCTCCTACGACGACGCGCTCTGGAAGGAGATCGCCGAGCTCGGCTGGCCCGGGATCGCGATCGATGAGGACGACGGGGGTCAGGGGCTCGGCGTGGTCGAGCTCGCCGTGCTCCTCGAGGAGGCCGGCTACGCCTGCGCGCCGAGCCCGCTGCTCGGCAGCGCCGGCGCCGCCCTGGTGATCTCCGCCGCCGGCTCGAACGAGCAGCGCGCCGAGTGGCTGCCCAAGCTGGCCTCCGGCGAGGCGACCGGGTCCTTCGGCGGCTTCGGCCAGGCGGCCAACGGCGAGGCGGAAGGCACGCTCTTCTGCGACCTGCCGACCGCTGACGTCGTGGTCACCTTCCACCACGGTGGCGCGTTCCTCGCGCCCGCCTCCGAGTTGGACTTCGAGACGATCGAGGCGATCGATGCGACCCGCTCCTACGGGCTGATCACCGAGCCGACGGGCGACCCGATGCCCGGCGACGTCGACGGAGGCCGCGACCGGCTCGCCGTCGCGATCGCGGCCGAGCTCACCGGGATCGCCCAACGGACCATGGAGATGGCTGTCGAATACGCCCGCGAGCGGCAGCAGTTCGGTCGGCCGATCGGTGCCTACCAGGCCGTCGGGCATCGCTGCGCCGCGATGCTCCTCGCCACCGAGGAGTCCCGCTCGCTCTCCTATTACGCGGCCTGGACCGCCGACGCCGAGCCGGAGTCCCTGCCGATTGCGGCGGCGATGGCGGGCGCCAGGGCCGCCGACGCCGGCTGGCAGGTGCCGGCCTCCGCCCTGCAGGTCTTCGGCGGCATCGGCTTCACCTGGGAGCACGACCTGCAGTTCTGGCTCAAGCGCGGCCGGGTGGCCGGACGCTTGCTCGGGACCCCCCGCGATCATCGCGAGCGCGTCGCCGACCTCTCCGGGCTCGGCTCCGGCGAGCCCGTCCCCGCCTAGCTTCCCTCGGCCAGCTCCGAGATCAGGTCGACGCCGTCGAGATCCGCGTGCGGCAGGTACTGGAGCATCAGCCGCTCGACGCCCGCCTCCTCCAGCTCGGCGACCTGCTCACGCACCTCGGCGACGGTGCCGACCAGCGAGTTGGGACGTTCTCTTCTGAGGTAGGCCTCGGGGTCAGAAGCGTCGTCCCCCCGGACCTGGGCGACGGCGTGCGCACGCTCCAACAGGTCCAGCTCGTCCGAGCCGACCATGCAGCTCGTCATCAGCGAGATCCTGGGCCGGGCGCGGCCGGCGCCTTCCCACGCCTCGAGGATCGCGGGGACGGCTGCGGCGCACTCCTCGGCGGTCATCATCACGAGGTTGTACTCGTCGGCCCAGCGCGCGGCCAGCTGGAGGCTGCGCGGCTTCGCCCGGCCGCCGACGATCAGGTTGGGCGGCGAGATCGGCTTGGGAAGGGCATCGAGCCGCTGGAGCCGGTAGTGCTCGCCATCGAAGTCGAGCGTCCCCTGATCCCACTGCCGGCTCACGATCTCGATCTGCTCCTCGAGCATCCGGAATCGGTCGCCCGTCGCCGGAAACGGGAAGCCGTAAGCCTTGTGCTCGGCTTCGAGCCAGCCGGCGCCCATGCCGAGCTCGATTCGCCCGCCGCCGGCGATGTGTTCCGCCGTGACGACGCTCTTGGCGAGAACCGAGGGGTGCCTGAAGGTCGCGGGCGAAACGAGCGTGCCGAGACGGAGGGTCGAGGTGCTGGCCGCCAGGCCGGCCAGCGTCACCCACGCGTCCAGCGAGCCGCGATCGGTCCGATCCATCACCGAGAGGTAGTGGTCCGAGCGAAAGAGCGCGTCGAATGGCCCCTCCTCGCAGGCCTTGGCGAGTGCCAGCCACTGCTCCCAGCTGACCGACTCCTGGCCCTCGATCATCAGGCAGATCCGCATCAGTCCGGCAGCACCTCGGCGTCCGAGATCACCTGGATCTTGCCGGCGCGGCGGAAGTGGACGTCAACTGTCTCGTTCTTCCCGTAGCTGCCGAAGAGGCCGAGCGTCATCGCCAGCCAGCGGCCGCCGCTCACCCTCTCCTTCACCAGTGGCCTCGTGAAGACGATCTCGCGGCTGTGGACCGAGTAGTCGGCGCCCTCCGACTGTTCCCGGCCGTTGACGAACACTGAGATCGGCCTCTCCGCCCCGTTCGGCAACCGGACGCGACGACCCGCTTCGACGCTCTCGCTCATCGGCGGGCAGGTTAGCCGGGCCGGCTCAGTCGCCGAGGACCCGCCGCAGCCGGCCGAAGGCCTCATCGAGGGTGTCGGCCTCGATCGTCTGCTTGCGGATCGCGCCGGTGTAGGCGATCGCCTTGCCGTCGCCCATCACGTCGATCCCGCCCTCAGGCGAACGGACCAAGCCCGGGCCGGAGATCTCGATTCGAGCCTGCACCTGCTCGGAGGCGCTGAACTCCCGCAGCATGCTCACCGGCGGCAGCCGGTCCTTCCGCTGGACCTCCTCGACGCGTCGCCTGGCGTCGTCGATCGCCTCGTCGAGGGTCGCGAACCTCTCCCTGCCGACACGTGACCCGTGCCGGACCGTGACCTTCCAGCTGCTCACCCGTGCTCAGCCTAACCGTGACTGGCGCGGGTGGCCGAACGACGCTACCCGCGGGCCGCGTAACCGTCTCTCGGGCAGGACCCGCCCGCCAGGGACGTCTACGCCCCGCGCCGCGGGCGCTTGGGGCGTCGCGCCGGCGGCCCGGTGATCTTCTCGGGGCCCTCGCGCTCCTCGATTGGCGTGTAGTCGACGTCGCGGCGCCCGCTGTAGATCTGGCGCGGCCGCGCGATCTTCAGCTCCGGATCCTCGTTCTGCTCCATCCACTGAGCGATCCAGCCGGAGGTGCGGGGGATGGCGAAGATCACCGTGAACATGTCCGTCGGGATCCCCATCGCCTCGTAGATCAGCCCGGAGTAGAAGTCGACGTTCGGGTAGAGCTTGCGCGACGTGAAGTACTCGTCGTCGAGCGCCCGCTTCTCCAAATCGGTGGCGATGTCGAGCAGAGGGTTGCTCCCGGTCGCCTCGAGCACCTCCTCGACGTGCTTCTTGATGATCCGGGCGCGGGGGTCGTAGTTCTTGTAGACCCGGTGGCCGAAGCCCATCAGCTTCTCCTGGCGGTTCTTCACCCCGTCGAGGAAGTCGGGGATGTTCTCGACGGTCTCGATCCGGCGCAGCATGCGCAGCACGGCCTCGTTGGCGCCGCCGTGCAGCGGCCCGTAGAGGGCCGCGACCCCGGCGGCCACCGCCGAGTAGGGATCGACGCCGGAGGACCCGACGGAGCGGACGGCGTTCGTGGAGCAGTTCTGCTCGTGGTCGGCGTGGAGGATGAAGAGCACGTCGAGAGCCTTCGCCAGCCGCGGATCCGGCTCGAAGGTGTTCTCCATCTTGAACAGCATCGACTTGAAGTTCGAGCAGTAATCGAGCTCGTTGTCCGGGTAGACGTAGGGAAGCCCGAGGCTGTGGCGGTAGGCGAAGGCGGCGAGGGTGGGGATCTTGGCGATCAGCCTGATCGCCGCCATGTAGCGCTCCTCAGGATCGTCGATGTGCTTCGCCTCCGGGTAGAAGGTCGAGAGCGCGCCGACGGAGGCGAGCAGCATCCCCATCGGGTGCGCGTCGTGACGGAAACCCTCGTTCATCTTCTTGATGTCCTCGTGAACGAAGGTGTGGTGGGTCACGTCGAACACCCAGCGCTCGAGCTGCTGTTGCGTCGGCAGCTCGCCGAAGATCAGGAGGTAGGCGACCTCGAGGTAGCTGGAGTGCTCACAGAGCTGCTCGATTGGGATGCCGCGGTGCTGGAGGATCCCCGCCTCGCCGTCGATGTAGGTGATCCCCGAGCGGCAGGAGGCCGTGTTGGTGAAGGCCGGGTCGTAGCCCATCAGGCCGAAGTCGCCGTCGGAGACCTTGATCTGCCGGAGATCCATGGTGCGGATCGTCCCGTCGGTGATCTCCACCTCGTATGACTTGCCCGTTCGGTTGTCGGTGATGCTGAGGGTCTCGCCGGTCGCGGCGCCGTCCTGCGACACGTCCTGCGGCTCGTGCTGGGTCTCCTGCTTGGTCGCCATCGGACCTCCTCGCTCCGGGATTGCCGCCGTACGCCAGTATCTCACGGTGGGAATGTCGGCAAACCGGCTCAGCAAGGAGCAGACGCTGCGCCTCTTCGCCGGGCTGCCTCGGCGCTACGACCGGGCCAGCGCCCTGCTCAGCTTCGGCCAGGATCCGCGCTGGCGCCGGACGATGGTTGGGAAGGTCGGCGCGACGCCGGCTGACCGTGTCCTGGACGTCGCAACCGGCACCGGAATGGTGGCCACGGCGCTCGTCAGACGCTACGGCTGCTCGGTGGTCGGCCTCGACCAGAGCCCTGAGATGCTCTCCGCGGCCCGGGCGAGGCTCGACGCGGACCACGAGCTGGCGGCGCGGATCGAGCTCGTCCGCGGCGAGGCGGAGTCGCTGCCCTTCGCGGACGCCGAGTTCGATCACCTGACCTACACCTACCTGCTCCGCTACGTGGAGGATCCGGGGGCGACCCTCCGCGAGCTGGCCAGGGTGGTGAGGCCAGGGGGA
The DNA here is from genome assembly GCA_035310805.1 of Solirubrobacterales bacterium. GTDB lineage: Bacteria > Actinomycetota > Thermoleophilia > Solirubrobacterales > 70-9 > DASUPK01. Next base: position 7,473 of record DATGDO010000103.1, on the reverse strand, counting down.
CGCATCGCCTCCCTGGAGTTCATGCTCCCCCCCAGCCCCGTGGCCCGCTCGCTCTGGAACCTCTACACCCGCGCGGCGCTGCCGATCCTCGGTCGCCTGATCTCGCCCGACTGGCACGAGGCGGGTCGTTTCCTCGGTCCGAGCATCACCGAGCTCCACCGCCGGCTGCCGCTCGAGCGCCAGCTCGAGCTCTGGAGGGCCGCCGGGATCGAGGGCGTCGGGGTGCGGGTGATGAGCTTCGGGGGCGGCGTCGTGATCTGGGGCACCCGTGGCTGACGAACGCCTTCAGTCCCCCGCCTTCTACGCCCTCCCCCGCGGCGGCTGGCGGGACCTCGTCACCGTCCTCCATCCTCCGTATACGGCGTGGAACCTGGCGAACGTCGGCTTCGGCGCGGCGGCCGCCACGCAGATCCACACGGACCGCTTCGTCGCGACCCTGGCGGCGTTCTTCCTCGCCCTCGGGTTCAGCGCCCATGCCCTCGACGAGCTCAACGGGCGCCCGCTGAAGACCGAGCTCTCCGACCGGGCCCTGATCGGCTTGGCCGCGGTCTCCCTGGCCGGCGCGGTCGGAATCGGGGTCGCCGGCTGCCTGATCGTCTCCGCGACCCTGGCGCCGTTCGTGGTCGTGGGCAGTTTCTTCGTCGTCGCCTACAACCTCGAGCTCTTCGGCGGCCGCTTCCACACCGACTTCTGGCTGGCTTTCGCCTGGGCGGCGTTCCCGGCGCTGACCTCCTGGTGGATCAACACCCTGTCCTTCGGCTCCGCCAAGACGGTCGTGGCGGGACTGCTGACCGCGGCCGGCTGCTTCGGGCTGGTCAGCGTCCAGCGGCGGCTCTCGACTCCGGTGCGGCGGCTGCGGCGCAAGACCATTTCGGTCAGCGGCGAGCAGCGCCTCGAGGACGGCACCGTGATCCCGCTGACAGTCACCGAGCTCGCCGGCCCGCTCGACGGCTCGCTCCGCGGGCTCTCCTGGGCGGTGGTCGTCCTCTCGATCGGGATGGTCGTGATCCGTTACTGAGCGGTCAGGAGCCGCCCGAGGTCTCGAGAGCGGCCGTGAGCGACGCCGCGTCGAACGAGCCCGCGTGCATCCGCCCACCGACGAAGAAACCCGGCGTCCCCATGACGCCGCTGGCGAGCCCGCTGTCCACGTCGCGCTGCACGCGGGGGGCGTGGACCGAGGAGTCGAGCTCGGTGACGAACCGGTCGCCCTCCAGCCCCAGTTCCGTTGCGTGGTGAATCAGGTCCTCGCGAGTGAGCGCCCCGCGCGACTCGTACATCCGGTCGTGCATCTCCCAGAACGCACCCTGCGCCGCCGCGGCCTCGGCGGCCTCGGCGGCGGGCTGGGCGTCGGGGTGGATGTCCCGGAGCGGGAAGTGGCGAAACGCGAAGATCAGCCGGTCGGCGAGCTGGTCGCGGATCCGGCGGACGATCGGATATGCCGCGGTGCAGTACGGGCACTGGAAGTCGCCGTACATGACCAGCTCGAGCTCGGCGGGGCCGGGCCCGTCGACGTGATCCTCGGCGGAGAGGGGTGGAGTGAGCTGACCCACGACCGCGATCGTAGACTCGCGCCGTGAACGACATCGAGATCCTGATTGCGCTCGTTGCCGCGGCGATCGTCCTGGTCCGCCTCGCCGACCTGATCTCGATCCCGTATCCGACGGTCCTCGCGCTGGGCGGGCTGGCGATCGGCTTCGTGCCCGGCGGCCCCTCGCTCGAGCTGGAGCCCGACGTCGTCTTCCTCGTCTTCCTGCCGCCGTTGCTTCAGTCGGCTGGCTATTGGGCCTCGCCCAGGGAGCTTCGCGCCGAGCTCGTTCCCCTCACCTGGCTCGTGCTCGGCTTGTCGCTGGCGACGATGGTCGCCGTCGCGGCCGCGGCCCAGGCGGTGATTCCGAGCATCAGCTGGGCCGAGGGGCTCGTGCTCGGTGCGATCGTCGCGCCGACCGACCCGGTCGCCGCGATCGCCACCTTCGAGAGGGTCGGAGTCTCGGACCGCGTCGCAACGGTGGTCGAGGGGGAGAGCATGATCAACGATGCGGTCGCCCTGGTCTCCTACAAGGTGGCGCTGGTGGCGGTCGTCAGCGGGACCTTCACCGCCGGATCGGCGCTCGGCGACCTGATCGTCGGCGTGGCGGGCGGCGTCGCGATCGGCCTCGCCCTCGCCTGGGTGACCGCGCTCGCGCTGCGCAGGCTCGACGATCCGCCCCTCGCGATCCTGCTCACCGTCTTCACCGCCTACGCGGCGTTCGCGCTGGCGGACGGCATCGGGGCCTCCGGCGTGCTCGCCGCCGTCACCAGCGGCCTCTACATGGGCTGGCGCTCGCACGAGGTCTTCGACGCCGACGTGCGGCTGAACGCCCAGGCTTTCTGGCGGGTCCTCGTCTTCGCGCTGAACGCGATCCTCTTCATGCTGGTGGGCCTGCAGTTCCCGGAGATCCTCCGCCGGGTCGGCGAGCAATTCTCACCCGGTGAGATCATCGGCTACGGCCTGCTGGTCTCGGCCGTGGTCGTCGGGGTGCGGATCGTCTGGCAGTTCCTGCCGGTGTCCATCGGCCGGATCCTGCCGGCCTTGGGCGACACCGGAGCCGGGGAGGACTGGCGCGAGCGCCTGCTGATCGGCTGGAGCGGCATGCGCGGCGCCGTCTCCCTGGCCGCGGCGCTCGCCCTCCCGTTCGAGCTCGACTCCGGCGCATCGTTCACCTCCCGCGACCTGATCATCTATCTGACCGTGGCGGTGATCCTGGTCACCCTCGTCGGCCAGGGCCTGACGCTGCCGACGGTCGTCCGCAGGCTGGGACTCGGGGCCCACGAGGCCTGGGCCCCCGACGAGGCGGTGGCCCGGCTGGGAGCGGCGCAGGCCGCCCTCGACCGGCTCGAGGAGATCCAGGCGACGGAGCCGGGGATCCCGGACAACGTGCTGCAGCGACTCCGCGAGCTCTACCAGGCCCGCTTCGCCCGCTGCGTGGCAGCACTCTCAGGGAAGGACGGCGAGGTGCCGATCGAGGACCCCCTGACGGGCTACCGCAGGCTGCGCCACGATCTGATCGAGAAGGAGCGCGGGGCCCTGCTCGACATGCGAGACGACGGCCGACTGAAGCAGGACACCTTCCGCCGCATCCAGAGCGACCTCGACCTGGACGAGGCCCGTCTCGGGTCGTAGCCGCCCGGCTCAGGTGCTGAGGCGAGGGCGCTCCGCAGGCGGAGCCGCGGAGCGACCCGTTTCATGTTGGGAGGCCGACTCGATCTCGAAGTGGGTCAGGCGGCGGAGATCGCGGAGACGCTCGTCGATCTCGCCGCGGGTCAGGGAGCGGACCCGCTCGGTGCCGAAGTCCTCGACGTTGAAGGAGGCGAGGACCGAGCCGTAGGCCATCGCCTGGCGGAGGACGCCGTGGTCGAGCAGGTGCTCACCGGCTGAGCGGCGGCCGTCCAGATAGCCGAGGAACCCCCCCGCGAAGCTGTCACCGGCGCCAGTCGGATCGCGAACGTCCTCGAGCAGATAGCCGGGGATCGCGAAGAACTCCTCGCCGCTGAACAGGACGGCCCCGTACTCGCCCCGCTTGGCCACGACGACGCGCGGCCCCATCTCCATCACCGTCCTCGCCGCCCGGGCGAGGTTCGGCTGCCCGGTCAGCTCGCGGATCTCGGCGTCGTTGAGGAGCACGCAATCGACCTCGGCGATCGCCGCCGCCAACGAGTCCCGCTCCTTCTCGATCCAGAGGTTCATGGAGTCGAGCGCGGCGAACTCGGCCTCGCGGCAGCCGGCGCGGACCCGTCGCTGGAGCTGCGGCTGGATGTTCCCGAGGAAGAGCATCTGGGCCTGGCGGGAGTCCTCGGAGAGCTTGGGGTCGAACTCCGCGAAGACGTTGAGCTTCGTGTCGTCCGTGTACGCGACGTTCAGGTCGAAGTCGTAATGCCCCTGCCAGAAGAAGGTCTCGCCGCCCGCCACCCGCTCGATGTCGTCGGTGACGACCCCGCGATCCTCGAGGACGCTGAGCTCCTGATCGCCGAAGTCGTCTCCCACCGGCCCCACCACCCGGACCTCGGTGAAGAAGCTCGCGGCAAGGGAGAAGTGGACGGCTGAGCCGCCCAGCATCCGCTCGCGCTCGCCGAATGGAGTGCGCACGGAATCGAACGCGATCGATCCGACGACTGTCAGGGACATCTCAGGCTTGGCAAAGGGGTCCGGGTCAGACCCCGCACCCCGGACGCGGAGCGGAGGAGGTGCGGGGTATGTTCCTTGATGATGAAGGCTATTCAGATCGAGGAATTCGGCGGGCCAGAGAAGTTCAAGCACCTCGAGCTGCCCGACCCGGAGCCGAGCGACGGTCAGGTCGTCGTCGACGTCGCCCGCTCGGGGATCAACTTCGCGGACACCCACGCGATCCGCAACGACTACCTCGCCGAGCAGAGCCTGCCCCTGATCCCGGGTGCTGAGATCGCCGGCACCACGCCCGACGGGCGCCGCGTCGCGGCCATTCTGCAGACGGGCGGATACGCAGAGAAGGCCGTCGTACCCGAGACGTGGCTGGTCCCGCTTCCCGACGAGGTGAACGACGACCAGGCGGCGGGCCTGCTGCTCCAGGGCCTCACAGCGCACTGCCTGCTCCACCACTGCGCGCACGTCGAGGAGGGCGAGACGGTCGTGGTGGAGGCCGCCGGCGGCGGTACCGGCAGCCTCGCGGTGCAGCTCGCGAAGCGGGTCGGCGCGAAGGTCATCGCGCTCGCCTCCAGCGACGAGAAGCGCGAGCTCGCCGAGCGGCTGGGCGCGGACGCGACCGCGGACTCCCGTGCCGATGATCTGAAGGACGCGATCCTCGAGGCCAACGGCGGCAAGCGCGTCGACGTCGTCCTCCAGATGAGCGGCTCCGGCTTCGAGGCGGAGCTCCACGCCCTCGGCATGCTCGGCCGAATCGTCGTCTTCGGGAATGCCGCTCGGCACCCGAACACCGTGGAGACCAACTACCTGCTTCGAACCTCGAAGTCGGTGCTCGGCTTCTGGCTCGCGCCCATTCTCCTGCAGCGCCGCGACATCGTCGCCCGCGTGATCGGCGAGCTGCTCGGCGCCGTCGCCGCCGGCGAGCTCGAGGTCGTGATCGGCGGCGTCTACCCGCTCAGCGAGGCCGCCCGCGCCCACACCGACATGCAGGAGCGCCGGACCAGCGGCAAGCTGCTCCTCGACCCCTCGGTCTGATGAGGGAGGACGGCGGTCCTCAGGGGGCGACGACCTCCTTCGCGGACCTCGGCCTGTCCGAGGGCCTGCTCCAGACCCTCGACGAACTGGGCTACGCGGAGCCGACGCCGATCCAGGCCCAGGCCATCCCGGAGCTGCTCAATGGCCATGACGTGATCGGACAGGCCCAGACGGGCAGCGGCAAGACCGCCGCCTTCGGTCTGCCGATGCTCGAGCACATCGATCCGGAGAACGAGGAGACCCAGGCGATCGTCCTGACCCCGACCCGCGAGCTCTGCATCCAGGTGACCCAGGCGCTGCGCGCCTACGCCGAGCACCTCGAGGGCGTCAGCGTGGTGGCGGTGTTCGGGGGCGCGCCGATCCGCGATCAGCAGTCCCGGCTTCGCTCCGGCGCCCAGATCGTGGTCGCCACCGTCGGCCGGATGATGGACCTGATCTCGCGCCGCTCGCTGGTCCTGACCGCCGCCCGCTACGTCGTCCTCGACGAAGCCGACGAGATGCTCGACCTCGGCTTCATCGAGGACGTCGAGAAGATCCTGCGCATGTGCCCCAGCGGCCGCCAGACGCTGCTCTTCTCGGCAACGATCCCGGCGCCCGTCGCCCGGCTGGCCGAGCAGTACATGTACGACCCGGTCACGATCCGCGTGACACCGAAGAAGCTGACCGTCGACTCGGTCGAGCAGGCTTACGTGATGGTCGAGCCGCGCAAGAAGACCGAGCGCCTGGTCGAGGTGCTCAGGGCCGAAGAGCCGGAGCAGGCGATCATCTTCGTTCGCACCAAGATCGGCGCGGCGAGGCTCGGGAAGCAGCTGGCCGACAAGGGCCTGCGCGTCAAAGCGCTTCACGGCGACCTCAGCCAGGGCCAGCGCGACGGCGTGATGATCTCGTTCAAGGAGCACAAGACGCCGCTGCTGGTAGCGACCGACATCGCCGCCCGCGGCCTGGACATCGAGCACGTCACTCACGTCATCAACTACGACCTGCCGAACAATGCCGAGATCTACGTGCACCGCATCGGCCGGACCGGCCGCGTGGGGCGGACCGGGCGGGCGATCACCTTCGCGACCTCCAAGCAGGCGGGCGACCTCAAGGAGATCGAGCGGGTGGTCAAGGTTCAGATCGGCGAGTGGGAGCCCCCGGAGGAGCGGCTCGAACACGCGCCGAGACCGCGCCATCGCGAGGGCCCGCCGCCGGAGCCGGCCGACGGGACGGTGAAGCTTTTCGTGAACCGTGGCAAGCGGGGCGGGATCAGCGAGGAGGACCTGAACTGGGCGCTCGTCGAGGGCGCGGTCGTCCCGGAGCAGGCCATTCACTCCATCCGCGTGCTCGATCGCTTCTCGTTCGTCGAGGTCTCCGCCGATCAGGCGGAGCGGGCGGTGGAGTACCTGGATGGGACGAAGCTGAAGGGCAAGCAGATCCGGATGGAGATCGCCCGCTCCTGACGCGGCGCACCGATCAGGAGTCCGAGGTGAGCTCCTCGATCTTGCCGATCAGGTCCTCCCACTCGAACGGCTTCGGGACGATGTCCGTGGCGCCCAGCGAGCGCATCCGGTCGGGCAAGTGCGTGTCGAGGTGGGCCGAGATCATCACGACCGGGATCTTGGAGCCGCCGCCGCGGAGCTCCTCGAGGACCTCGGTCCCCGACTTGTTGGGCATCATCGCGTCGAGCAGGATCACGTCGGGCTCGTTGGTGCCCGCCTCACGCAGTCGCTCGAGCGCCTCGATGCCGTCGGTTGCCGTGACGACCTCGTAGCCCTCCATCTCCAGCCGGCGCTGGAGCATGAGGAGCACGGTCTCGGAGTCGTCCGCGACCAGAAGCTTGGTCATCCGGCGGCCCCTGCCCTCGCCCGGCGCGTAGGTATCGCTCGCCCGGCCCGCGCATCCTTGGCGATCGGCAGCACGAAGCGAAAGGTAGCGCCCTCGCCTGGGATCGACTTCGCGGAGATTGCGCCGCCGTGCAGTTCGACCAGTGACTTTGCGATCGCCAGACCCAGCCCCGTGCCGCCGACAGACTGGGTCTCGGTGCTGTCGGCCCGCCAGAACCGGTCGAAGACATGGTCGAGCTGGTCCTCGTCGAGTCCCGGCCCGTTGTCCGAGACCGCGAACTCGATCTCTTCGCCCACCCGGGTCGCGGCGAGCCGGACATCGGCGCCCGTGGGGGTGTAGTTGTTCGCATTCGTCAGCAGGTTGGCGAGCACCTGGCCGATCCGGCCGGCGTCGGCTTCGACGTCCGGCAGGTCCTTCTCGACGCTCACCGTGAAGCGCTGGCCCTTGCCCTCGAA
>DATGDO010000102.1:0-8547 GCA_035310805.1 Solirubrobacterales bacterium | reverse complement strand
TCGCGATGCATTCGGAGGGTTTACCGGGTCGCTGGTCTTCCCGAATTACGATTAGGGCATGCCTCCACTCAGGGAACGGGAGCTGATCACCCCGCCCCCCGCGCTGACCGACGTTCAGGAGCTCTCCTGGCCCGCCGTCGTCGCGATGCTGATGGCAGCCGTGATCGTCGTGGTCGACGCCATGGCGGGGAGCGAGCTCGTCATCATCGGGTTGCTCGCCATTCCGCCCGTGATCGCCGCGATGAGCGCCTCGCTGCCGGAGACCGCCGTGGTGGCCGCCTTCTGCTTCGTCCTCGCCGCCCTCTCGATCCTCTGGAACTCGGGCATCGACGGCGGGCAGCGCCTGGTCGGTCTGACGACCGTCGCGGCCGGCGGGCTCGCCGGGCTCTGGGTGGCGAGCCTGCGTCTCAACCTGAACCGCGAGCAGGCGGCTTCCGAGCTCCTGGCCGAGGCCGGCGCGCTGATGGAGGACGCCCTCGATCAGCGCCAGCGTGCCCGGCACCTCGCGAACCTGGCCGTGCCGAGCCTCGCCGACGTCGCGATGGTGGACATGCTGACGGCGGATGGCTCGATCGAGCGCATGGCGGCCCAGGGCCGGGCCACCGAGGTGGCCGACACCTTCGTGAAGCTGCGGGCCAGCACGCCGATCGACCCCCACGGGCCCCACCCGGTGGCGGAGGTGATCCGGACCGGCCGCACGATGTACCTGGACCAGCTATCCGATCAGGCGATCGACGGGATCACCACCCGGATCAAGGAGCGCGACCTGCTCCGCAAGCACCGCTTCAAGTCATGCATCGTGCTCCCCCTTGGAGCTCGTGGCTCCGTCCTCGGCGCGCTCACCCTCTGGATCATGCGCCCGGCCAAGGCGTTCGACGAGACCGCCCGCCGCACGGCGAAGCGGCTCGCCGACCGAGCGGCGCTCGCGCTCGACAACGCCCGCCTTCACGAGCAGCAGGCCCACATCGCGTCGGTCCTCCAGCACAGCCTCCTGCCGCGATCGCTGCCGGAGATCAGAGGCTTCGAAGCCTCCGCGCGATTCCTGGCGGCCGGCGAGGCCCACGAGGTCGGCGGGGACTTCTACGACGTCTTCCGAAGCGGCTCCGGCACCTGGACCGCGGTGATCGGCGACGTCTGCGGCAAGGGTCCCGAGGCGGCATCCCTGACCGCCCTGGCCCGGTACACGATCAGGACCGCGTCCTCGCCGGAGAGCAGACCGAGCCAGGTCCTCCACACCCTGCACGACTCGATCAGCGCCGAGCACGCCGACCTGCGCTTCTGCACCGCCGCCCTGGCGCGCATCCAGGCACCCGCGAACGGGCGCGGCGCCGCGCACGTCACCGTCGCGCTCGGAGGGCACCCGCTGCCGCTTGTCCTCCGCAAGAACGGCCGGGTAGACCCGATCGGGGAACCGGGGACGCTGCTGGGCGCGCTCCCCTCTCCCGTCCTGGCCGACACGGAGGCGAAGCTCGCGGTCGGCGATTCGCTCGTCCTCTACACGGACGGCATGCTCGACGTTGGCGACCGCAACGAGCGGGACGATCCCGACTGGCTCGAGGACGAGCTCGCCAAGGCCTCCGGCAAGAGCGCCGATGAGATCGCCGGCCGGCTCGCCCAGGCGGCGATCGAGCGCCACGGCGGTGAGCCGCGCGACGACATCGCCGTCCTCGTCCTGCACCGGCGGGGTACGCGTTGACGCGAGGGTGCTGCGAGCGAGGCGAAGAGCAAACCGCTCTGTGACTGATGGCCGGATCGAAGCCGGTGCACGTCGGCTGCTCTGGATGGGTCTACCCGCACTGGCGGGAGCGCCTCTATCCCAAGGGGATGCCCCAGCGGCTCTGGCTCTCGCACTACGCCGAGCACTTCGACACGGTGGAGGTCAACAGCACCTTCTACCGGCTCGCCTCCCCCGCGGCGGTTGAGGGATGGGTGGAGCAGAGCCCGCCGGGGTTCATCTTCGCGGTCAAGGCGAGCCGCTACCTGACCCACGTGAAGCGGCTGACGCTGCTCGAGCCCGGCATCGAGCGCTTCTACGAGTCGCTGCGGGCGCTCACCGCGACTGACAAGTTCGGCCCCGTCCTCTGGCAGCTCCCCGAGAACTTCCATCGCGACGACGAGCGGCTCGCCGGGGCGCTGGCGGCCCTACCCCCCGGTCGACACGCCTTCGAGTTTCGTCACGCGAGCTGGTTCGCCAAGGACGTCTACTCGATGCTGCGTGAGCACGGTGTGGCGCTGGTGATCGGGGACGACCCGAGCCGCCCCTTCCAGACCCTCGAGCGGACGGCCGACTGGACCTACATCCGCTTTCACCGCGGCAACCGCGGACGCGGCGGGAACTACTCGGGCGCCGAGATCGACACCTGGGCGCGGCGCATCGCCCAATGGCGGCGCCGGGCCGAGGTCTTCGCCTACTACAACAACGACTGGGAGGGCTACGCCCTCCGGAACGCGAAGCGGCTGCAGGACCGTCTGGGTGTCTAGCGGCGGCGCCAGTTGCCGCCGAGCAGCTTGCCCAGGCGGCCGCTGTGGCGGGGGCTGTATTCCGGAGCCGCCTTCTCGGGCGTTGGCAGCTGCGCCGCGGCCGCGGAGTCGATGGTCAGGCGCACCGCCCGCTCCGCGGTCCGGGCGACCTCGGGCGCATCGACGAAGCGCAGTGTGCCGCTTGAGTCCTCGATCACGAAGCCGTCCAGGATGTGCTCCCGGTAGTTGTCGACCACGTCGTCGACCTTGCCCACCAGCTCCCCGTCGGAGGCATAGACCGGGGTGCCGCGCTTCACGGCCGCGTAGTGGATCGGGTACCCGTCGTCCGCGCCCACGGCACAAATATACGAGCCGTGCCACCGTCTGCTTTGGGCTCGGCAAACACCAAGAGGACCGGAACCGATCGACGCGCGAGCGGGTGCCGATCCGCAGCGGGCGAGTTGATCACCTGCGCAATCCCGCCGCGTGCTCATCACTCGAGCCGCTCGCGCACCCGCGGCTCCTCCAGGAAGTCGGCGATCACACGGGAGAGCCGGCCGCCCTGCCAGGCCAGCGGAGACTCCCCCCGCTGCTCGCTGACCAGCCGACCCTCCGGCAGACGCTCCGCCCACGCCTCGGCGATCGCGAATGGGTGGCCCGGATCCGCCTCGTCGTAGCTCGCGACCACGAGGGCCGGGATACCGAGGGTCTCGAGCTCCTCGAGGCCGTCGAAGGGGAGCGAACGGGGCACCTCGCGAAGCGCCCGCGCGACGGCCTCCGGGTGACGGTGGCGCTCCATCCTCTCCCTGGTGATCCGCAATGCGGTCTCCACCCAGTCCGGCGAGGCGCCGAGATCCGACTCATAGGCCTCCATGAACCCGTCGACGCCTCCCCGCTCCAGGCCATCGGCCAACCGGCCCCAGTGGGCGAGGACCTCCTCGGGGGCGGGCAGGCCGATGGTCACCGGGCCGGCCAGGACGAGCGCTCCCACCTCGTCGGGGTGATCGAGCGCGTGGGCGACCGCCGTGTGGCAGCCCATCGAGTGCCCGGCCAGAATCGGCCGTCGGTCCGAGGAGCGAACCTCGAGCACCGCACGCAGATCTCCGGCGAGCTCCCCGTAGCCGTAGCCGGATCCCCCCGGGGCCGGAGACGACTCCCCGTGGCCGCGGGCGTCATAGGAGATCAGCCGGCATCCGCGACGGGCGAGCGCGACCGATCCGTGCAGCACGTACCGGCGCGTCGCAGAGAGCCCGTGGAGGAGGACGACGTCGTGTCCCTCCCCCACCTCCTCGCCCGCCAGCCGGACGCCTGAGGAGTCGACCTCGATCGGGCTCGGCTCCAGACGCTCGGCCGCCATGCCCTATATGCGAGGGGGCTCCGTGACGCCGTCGCCGTCGACGAGCAAGATGGACCGGCGAATGAAACCGCCCGGGCCGACGACGCCATAGGAGCGGGCCACCTTCTCGCCCGGGTCGGAGAGCAGTGGCACGGTCAGGTCATGGCGGTTGGCGAAGTGCTCATGGGACTCGACGGACTGCGGCGAGATGCCTACCATCGGCATCCCGACGGACTCGATCCGACCACCGTCGTCGCGGTAGGAGCATGGAGCAGAACTGCTTGGTGCAGACCGGGGTGAAGTCTCCCGGAGCTTGGCCATCAGCCGCCCCGAATCGTGATCCGCCGGATCGCCACCGGCGCCCGAGGCTTGCCGCTCGGTGAGCCGAGCTGCTCGATTCGCTGAACGACGTCGAAACCGCTCGAGACCCGCCCGAGCAGGGCGTAGTCGGGTGTCAGTCCCGCGTCCGGCTCCGTTACCACGAAGAACTGGCTCCCCGACCGTCCAGGCGGCTCCACGGGGCTCTTCGCCATCGCCACGATCCCCTCCCTGTAGGAAAGGTTCTGCGGCGGCGGCTCGTCGACGAAGTAGCCCGGGCCTCCGCTGCCGCTCCCGGTCGGATCGCCGCCCTGGACGACGAACCCCGGGACGATCCGGTGAAAGAGGGTGTCGTCGTAGACACCCCGCTTCGCCAGATAGGCGAAGGACGACGTCGTCCTGGGGGCGCGAGCGGTGTCGAGTGCGATCTCGAAGCTCCCGCAGCTCGTCTCCACCGTCGCGGTCGCCGGGCCGCTCAATCTCCGGGTGGGCGCCGAGAGCTGCACTCGCTTCGGGGACGGCGCCGAGATCTGGCTGCAGCCGGCGGGCAGCGCGACGCTCGCACTCTTCTCGCCCCCGCCGCCGCATCCCGTCAGGAGAGCGAGCGTCAGCGAAGCCGCGATCGCTGTCCGCCCCATGGTCAAGGCGCCGAAGCCTACTCTCGGCCCTGCGATGATCGCCCGGTGCGGGCTCGCTTCCTGATCGGCCGTGCTCTCAACGCCCTGGTGGCTCGGTTCCCGGCGAGCTGGCCCCTGATCCGGGCCCCGGTGCGGCGCTTCTTCGACCGTCAGGCGGCGGGCTGGGACGAGCGCACCGCGGCGGGCTCGGCCGCCCATCTCGCCCCGTTGGCGGCGGCGCTGCTGCACGTCTCGCCCGATCCCGAGCGCGCCCTCGACATCGGCACCGGCCTCGGCGACGGGGCGCTGCTGATCGCCCGCGAGTTCCCCCACGCCCGGGTCCGCGGCATCGACATCTCGGAGAGGATGGTCCGCCGCGCCCAGAGCCGAATCGGCCTTGACCCGGAGGGGCGGGTCGCGTTCAAGGTCGCCGACGCGGCCAGGCTGCCGTTCGAGGACGAGTCGTTCGACCTGGTCGCGCAGCTCAACATGCCTCCCTTCTTCGCCGAGATCGCCCGCGTCCTGCGTCCGGACGGCTTTGCGGTCGTGGCCGCGAGCTGGGGGGCGGGCACGCCCTTCTACACGCCCGCCTCTGCGCTCCGCCGCCGCTTTCGCAGGGTCGGCATCGAGGAGGTGCTGGGCGGAGAGGCCGCCGAGGGCACCTACTTCGTCGGCCGCCGAGTCACCTGAGCGATGCCGCAACTAGATTCAGCGGATCGATTCCGGCAGGCGCCATCTGCTGCTCGTCAATCCGCATGCGGCCGGCGGGCGGACCATCAAGCTGCTGCCCGAGGTGGAGCGCGAGCTCCGCAGTCGCGGCGTGCAGTACCGCGTGGTCCGCACGGAGAGCCTCGAGCACGGCGTCGACGAGGCGCGAGCCGCCGCCGCGCGGGGAGAGATCCCCGTGGTGATGAGCGGGGACGGTCTGATCGGCCAGGTCGGCGGCGCGCTCGCCGAGACCGAGACGCCGATGGGGATCCTCCCCGGTGGGCGCGGCAACGACCTGGCCCGGGTGCTGGGGATCCCTGACGATCCGAAGGGCGCCGTGGGCGTGCTCGCGGCGGGCGAGGAGCGGCAGATCGACGTCGGGGAGGTGAACGGGCGACGCTTCCTGTGCATCGCCTCCTGCGGATTCGACTCCGACGCCAACCGGATCGCGAACGAGGCCAGGATCGTACGCGGCAATCTCGTCTACGCCTACGCAGCGATCAGGGCCCTGGTCGGCTGGCGTCCCGCCACCTTCACCCTCGAGCTGGACGGCGAGCGGGTCGAGAACGTCGGCTACTCCGTCGCGGTCGCCAACAGCAAGGCCTACGGCGGCGGGATGTTCATCGCCCCGGATGCCGACCTCGCCGACGGGGAGTTCGACGTCGTGCTCACCGGCGAGGGAAGCAAGCTGCACTTCCTGGCTAACCTGCCGAAGGTGTTCAAGGGCACCCACGTCGAGAACGACGAGGTGCGGGTGCTGCGGGCATCGGAGGTGCAGGTGAGCGCCGATCGCGACTTCGCTATCTATGCCGACGGGGAGCACCTCTCCGACCTTCCGGCGACCCTTCGCGTGCTGAGCGGCGCCCTGCACGTGATCGCCCCGCCGGCCGGGATCCGACCGTGACCCGAGACGAGGGCACTGGCGCCGCGGCCCCGCCGCGGCGCAGCGGCCTGTTCGGAACGAAGGTCGGCCTGGCGCGTCTCGCCGGGCGACTGAGCCGCTCCAGCGGGCGCGGCGGCGGGACCACCCTGCCCGGCCGGATGCTGGTTCGAATGGCCCCGGACGCGATCGACCGGCTCGCCACGCGGCTCGACGGCGGCTCGATCGTGGTCAGCTCGACCAACGGCAAGACGACGACGGCCGGGATGATCTCCGGGATCCTGCAGGCGTCCGGGCGAGTCCCCGTCCACAACCGCGCCGGCTCCAACATGCACTGGGGAGTCGCCACCGCGCTGCTCGAGCAGTCGGGGGACGAGGGCCTGTTCGAGCTCGACGAGGCCTGGCTTCCCCGGGTCGCGCCCCACCTGCGCCCGCGGCTCCTGGTGCTCGGCAATCTGTTCCGGGACCAGCTCGACCGCTATGGCGAGCTCGAGCGGCTCGCGGACGAATGGGCCGACCTCGTCTCGCGGCTCGCGGGGTCGTGCGAGTTCGCCCTCAACGCGGACGATCCGCTGATCGCGGACCTCGGCCGCGATCGTGAGCTGCGACGCCGACCGGGGGTCACATACTTCGGCATCGAGGACGCGAGCCAGGCCCTGCCCGAGCTCCAGCATGCCCACGACGCGAAGCACTGCCGGCGCTGCGGCGCCCCTTACGCGTACGAGCGGGCCTTCGTCGGGCACCTCGGGCACTACAGGTGCCCGAACTGCCACGCCGACCGGCCGACGCCGGAGATCGCCGCGACCGAGATCGAGCTGCGCGGGATCTCGGGGTCGCGGGTGCGGGTGGCGACCCCGGAGGGCGAGGTCGCGCTCGAGCTGCCCCTCCCCGGCCTCTACAACGTCTACAACGCGCTCGCTGCGCTCGCCGCGGGGCTTCGGTCCGGTGTGCCGCTGCAGCAGGTGCGGGAGGGCCTCGAGTCGATGCGCGCAGTATTCGGCCGCGTCGAGACGATCGACGTCGCGAGCAAGCCGGTCTCGATCCTGCTGATCAAGAACCCCGCCGGCGCCAATGAGGTCCTCCGCACGCTGACGCTGGAATCCTCGAATGGCGGAATCGACCTCTGGCTGGCGCTCAACGACCGGATCGCCGACGGCCGCGACGTCTCCTGGATCTGGGACGCGGACTTCGAGCTGCTCTCCGACGGCGTGCGCCGGGCGATCTGCGCAGGCACCCGGGCCGCGGAGATGGCACTTCGTCTCAAGTACGCTGGTTGGCCCGAGGACGCGATCGAGGTGATCGAGCCGATCGAGACCTCGCTCGACGCGGCGGTCTCGGCCGCTCCCGAACGACTCTTCGCGCTCCCCACCTACACGGCCCTGCTCGAGCTCCGAACCCTGCTCGCAGATCGCGGCCTCGCCGCCGACTTCTGGCAATGACCGCCGCGGCGATCTGGCAGAACGTCGAGTTCGGCTCCTACGGAGCTGACCTGCCCGTCTGGGCCGACCTCGCGGAGGCCGCCGCTGGCCCCGTGCTGGAGCTTGGCGCCGGCGCCGGGCGAGTCTCCCTGCACCTGGCGGGCCACGGCTATGAGGTGATCGCGGTGGAGCGCAACCCCGAGCTCGCGGGCGCGTTGGAGCGCACGGCGGAGGAGCGCGATTTCTCGCTGTCCGTCGTGGAGGCAGATCTCGGCTCCCCCACCGAGCTCAGCCTCGCGGTCCCACCCTTGCTCGCGATCGGCCCCCTGCACGTGATCCAGGTCCTGGACGAGGACGCGCGGCCGGCGCTGCTGGTCCGCCTGCGGGAACTGATTGCGCCGGGCGGGACGCTCGCCCTGACCGTGGTGGACGAGACCACCCTGCTCAGCGCGGGCGCCGCCTCCACGCAGATCCTCCCGGACATCCGAGAGCTGGAAGGCTGGGTGTACTCGAGCGAGCCGCTCTGGGTCCAGGTCGGCGATCGGGCACTGACCATCCGGCGGTTACGGGAGCGCGTCTCCCCGGAGGGACGGATGGAGCGCGAGATCCACGATGAGATCCTCCATCGGGTGCCCCCGGAGACGCTCGAGAGCGAGGCCGAGCAGGCGGGGTTCCAGCCCGCCGGCCGCCGCCAGATCAGCTCCGGCCCCAACGAGGCCGACTCCGTGGTCGTCCTGCTCGAGGCGGTCTGATGAGCCCCGGATCCCGGGAGCTCCGTCTGCTCGCGCTCTATCCGGAGCAGATGAACAT
>DATGDO010000101.1:0-8689 GCA_035310805.1 Solirubrobacterales bacterium | reverse complement strand
ACACCGAGACCCTGCGGACCAAGTACCCGAAGGCGATCGTCGAGAACGTCGCCGGCACGGTACCGCTGGGCCGGCTCGGGACCGAGGACGAGATCGCGTGGCTGATGGCCTACCTGGCCTCCCCGGCTGGGGACTTCTTCTCGGGCTGCGTGCTGACGATCGACGGAGCACGCGACAACTGGTTCGGGGCCTGGCCCCCGGGCGGCGCCGCGGGTGAGGGCGGCGAGCCGCTCGCCGAGGAGCGGCGCGAGGACTGAGCGGGGCTACTCCCCCGGTGTCCTGAAGGCGAGCTCACAGGTGACGTCCCCCTCCCGGGCGATGCGGTGAATCCGCTCCTTGAGGTCGTCGATCACGGAGTCCGCCTCCGCGGCGCGGGCAGCGCGAGGCTCGCCGCAGCCGCGGCGAGCCTCAGGAGTACATCCCGGTGAACTGACCCCCGGTGACGTTGATCACCTGGCCGTGGATGAAGTTGGAGAGCTCGGAGCAGAGGAAGGCGATCGGACCGGCGGCGTCCGCTGGCTCGGCCGGCCGCCCGAGTGGGATCGTCAGGCGCGCCATCTGGCGGAGCTGCTCGGGGATCCCGAGCGAGACCTCCTCGGTGCTCTCGCCCGCGGCCTGCATCGTCTCGCCCTTCTCCCTCGCCTGGGTGAGCCGGGTCTCGACGAAGCCGAAGGCGACCGCGTTGCTGTTGATCTTGAACTGGCCCCACTCCTTGGCGATCGTCTTGGTGAGGCCGGTCACGCCTGCCTTGGCGGACGAGTAGTTCGCCTGCCCGGAGTTGCCCATCGTGCCCGAGATCGAGGTGACGTTGACGATCTTGCGAAACACCTCCTCGCCGGCCTCGGCCTCCTTCTTCGCGGCCTCGCGCCAGGTCGGCGCCAGCGCGCGGATCACCCGGAAGGGGACGATCGTGTGGATGTCGAGCATCGCCTGGAACTGCTCGTCGGACATCCGGTGGACCACGCCGTCCCAGGTGTAGCCGGCGTTGTTGACCACGCAGTCGACCTGGCCGAAGGCGTCGATCGCCGCCTTGACCAGCTCGTCCGGCGTGCCTGGCTTGGTCAGGTCCCCCGCGAAGACGGCGGTCTCACCGTCGATCTCCTGCGCAGCCTGCTCCGCGACGTCCCCGTCGAGGTCGTTGATCAGCACCTTGGCGCCCTCGCGCACGAAGAGCTCGGCCGTCGCCCGGCCGATGCCTCGTGCCGAGCCCGTGATGATCGCGCTCTTTCCGTCAAGCAGTCCCAAGTTCGTTGCCTCCTGTTCGTGTGCGAGGGGGCTCTCCTCATGCGACCTTGCGAGCCGTCGCATGAGGGAGTGACCCGTTTGACGAGGGGCGGTGATTCTTACCCATCACAGGACGGGTCGCGCCGCCGCGCGCCCTCGCATCCGGCGAGCCGGTCACCACCCGACCGCTCAGCTGCGGCACGCCCCGCCTCAAGCGAAGCGATGGTGGCGTCCGGTCAGCTCCGGCTTGGGTCACAGTCCCAGCAGCGCCGGGCCCAGCGTCAGGACCGAGCGCGGGTTGACACCGTGCTCCTCCTCGAACTTGTGCTGCAGGCGGTCGTCGAAGAGCGCGAGCAGGAGCTCCTCCCTGCTCGAGTGGAAGGTGCAGGCGGCCCGATCGAGGGCCGCGAGCGAGATGCTCTGGATCTCGCCGGTGATCCCACCGGTGTCGGGCAGGTTGCGGTCCTGGCAGGGGTCTCGAATCGGCACCGTCTCCTGGCTGGACGCGGCGAAGGCGATGCCGTAGCCGGCCGCGGCCGCCACCGCCGCGAGCCCGGCCACCGCCACCGCCGGGCGGGCAAGCGCGCCGGCGGCCTCGAGCCCGCCCGACAGCAAGATCAGCGCGGCGAGCAGCGCCAGCGCGGCGGTGACGATGAAGGTGCTCCGGAAGGCTGAGCGGACTGCACCGGTGACGACGTGGTCGAGGCGGTCTCCCAGCCTGCCGAGCTCGGTGGCCTGGCCCGGGTCCAACTCGGTGCGGGCCTTGGCGATCGAGTCCTGCAGCTCGCCGCGGGGGTCTTCGGTGTTGAGCCCGCCGAACAGGTCCGGGGCGATCGCGATCTTGTCCTCCGGGGGCAGCGGCGAGTCGAGCACGGCGGCGGTGCCCTGCTCGCGGGCCGAGTCGATGGTCGTCGTCAGGTTCGCCGAGATCAGCGGGGCGAGGGCGGCGAGCGCGAGCGCGATGCCCGCGTGCCGGATCGAGAGCAGCCGCGCGACGTCGTGGCGGGTCCGCTCCGGCATCAGATCCCCGGAGAGCGCCGGCAGTGCCATCCCCATCCCAGCTCCGGCGAGCACCTGTGGAACCACCGTCCACCAGGCCGAGGCGGCGGGGAGCAGAGCCAGGCAGCCGACCCCGCCCGCTACCAGCAGGCATCCGGCGATCGCCCGCGTCTCGGGGTTTCCCCGGAGCCGGGAGGACACCAGCGCCGTCAGCGGCAGGACGCTCACGGCCAGGGCGGCGGCGAGCGGCTCGATGCTCCAGCCCGACACCAGCAGCAGGACCACCAGGAAGATGACCGCGGTCAGCGAGGCCGAGAGCAGCGCCAATGCAGCCGCGGCGCGCACCGGCAGCGGGCCGCTGGGGCGGTCGGGGTCGCGCCCGTCATCCGCCGCCACCACCTCGGCCCTCGCGGCCCGCAGTGCGACCAGCAGGCCCGGCAGGACGATCGGGGCCTGGGTGAGGAAGATCGCGCGCCACGAGAACGCCTGCGTCAGCGCGCCGCCGAGCGCCGGTCCCACCGCGATCCCGAAGACGGACGCGGCGACCCACATCCTCCGGCCGGGCCCGGGCCGGCCACCGTCGAGGAGCTCGAAGGCCGCGACCAGCCCGCCGGCTCCGCCCAGCGCCTGCACGCCGCGCAGGACCAGGAGCAGCCCCAGTGAATCGGAGGCGCCGCAGCCCAGCGAGGCCGCGCAGAACAGGGCCAGCCCCGCCGCCCCGACGTGCGCGTCCCCGTAGCGCCGGCAGAGCCAGGCGGCGGGGAGGAGGGCCAGCGCGAGGACGGCGGTGTAGACGCCGAGCACCAGGGCGACGCCCTCGACGGTCGCGTGCAGCTCGACCAGGATCGAGGGCAGGCCCAGGGTGACGATCGAGGCGTCCGCCAGCGCCATGCCGGCGGCCACGGCTATGAAGAAGCGCCTCACCGCGCCAAACTAGCGCGCGGACTTCGGGACGCCCCGGGCAGTCAGCCCGTCCGGGTCATCCCTCCGCTTCGCCCGCCGCCACCCGCGGCGGCAAGGACGGCTCGACCCGCAGCAGACGCGCGGGCCACCTCGGCAGCCACCAGTTCCAGCGGCCCAACAACGAGATCACCGCGGGCACGATCAGCGCCCGGATGACCGTGGCGTCGATCAGGATCCCGGCTGCCAGCCCCGTCGCGAACATCTTCACGCTGGTGTCGGGGCCGGAGGCCATCGACGTGAACGCCAGGAACAGGATCAGCGCGGCGCTGGTCACGAGTCGCCCGGTGCGGCCGATCCCCTGGACCACGGCCTCACCAGTCGATCCGGTGCGGTCGTACTCCTCCCGCATGCGCGAGAGGATGAACACCTCGTAGTCCATCGAAAGGCCGAACAGGAAGGCGAAGATGATCAGCGGCATCCAGGACTGGATCGAGCCAGTCGCCTGGATCCCCCAGATCGCCTCCGATCCGTGGCCCTCCTGCCAGACCAGCACCAGGACGCCCCACGCGGCCGCCACGCTGAGGATGTTGAGGACGATCGCCTTCAGCGGCAGCAGCAGCGAGCGGAACGCCCGCGCCAGCAGGATGAAGGTCGTGATCGCGATCAGGGCGATCATCAGCGGGAAGCTGCCGTAGACCGCGTCGATGAAGTCCTGATTGGCCGCCGGGCCGCCGCCGACGCGGACCCCGGGTCCGGCCGCGTGGGCCGTATCCCGTACGCCGTTCAGGGTGTCGTGCCCCGCGCTCGTGCCGCTGTCGGGCACAGGCACGGCCTCGACGATATGGGTCCCCCCGCGGTTCCACTCAGGGCCGCTCGGCGCGACGGCGCCCTGGATGCCGTCGACTCCGTTCAGATCGGCTGCGACCTGTGCCGGGTCGGTTTTGCCCTCGACCAGGATCTCGTGAGGCAGGATCGAGCCCTCTCCGATCCCGGCGCTCTCGAGGGCCTTCAGACCCTGCTCCGCGTCGCCCTTCTTGGCGATCGTGTTGGCGTCCGAGGCACCCAGCTGCAGGTTGGTCGCGGCGAAGGCCAGCGCGAGGATGACGGCCATGCCTGCTCCGGCTGCCACCCAGCGCCGCCGAGAGACTATCTGCGCCCATCGCGTCCAGGCGCGAGAGGCCTTGTCGTCGGTGCGCCGGTGCGGCCAGTCGAGGCGCGCTCCCGCCTTCGCCAGGATCACCGGCAGCAGGGTGATCGCGACCAGGGTGGAGACGAGGGGGATCAGCATGCCGCCGTAGCCCATCGAGCGTAGGAACGGAAGCGGCAGCGCGATCAGAGCGAGCAACCCGATCGCGACGGTGATGCCGCTGAAGACGACCGCCCGCCCGGCCGTTTCCATCGCCCGCTGGACGGCCTCGTCCCCGCTGCGGCCATGCGAGCGCTCCTCGCGCCAGCGCGAGACCACCAGCAGCGAGTAGTCGATCGCCACGCCGAGTCCGACCAGGGCGACCAGGAACTGGACGATCGGAGAGACGTCGGTGAACTCGGTCAGGCCGAGCAGGAGCAGGAAGGTGGTCATGATCGAGGCGATCGCCATCAGGATCGGGACGATCGCGAGGAACGACGCGAACACGAAGCTGAGCACGATCAGCGCGCCCAGCCCTCCGAGCAGGGCCTCGAGGAAGACGCCGGGGCCGTCGCTGCCGCCGGTCGATTGCTGGAGCGCGTCGAAGCCGGTCACGTGGACCGGGGCCCCACCCACCGTCGAGCCGGCAACCGCGGCCTTCACGTCCTTCGCCGCCTGCGGGTTGTCGCCGAAGGTTGAGTTGGGATCGGGCCGCGGATAGACGATCGCAAAGGTCGTGCGCCCATCGTCCGAGACGAAGGTTCGGTCGCCGGTCGAGGCGTAGGAAGCGACGCGCGAGCCCGGCAGAGTGTGGGCCAGGGTGTTGTCGAGCTTTGTGAGGTCGCGCTTCACCTGCGGTGAGTCGACGGATTCACTGGCGGGTAGCGTCACCACCGGGAGCAGCGGAGAGGTGTCCCCGCCCGTGCCGTTGTACTTCGCGGCGATCGCCTGGTTCGTCTCCCATCCCTCCTTGTCGGGCACGGAGAACTTCTGGTTGAGCGCGCGGCTCGCTGGACCGGCAGCCATGATCCCGGCGATCGTCAGCAGGATCCATGAGATGACGACCGTCTTCTTGTGTGCCAGTACCCAGCGCGTCAGTGATGCCACGAGGTTCCCTCCTGTTTGTTCTGTTCCGTGTCCCGAAGACGAACGGGAAGCCGCAGGATGGACACCGCGGTCCGCACGTTCAATAGGGGATGACCCCTATCCAGCCCCAAACTCATCGCTCTTCTGTGACGAATTGACCCTGTGCTGTGTGACAGGAGGGCGCCCTACAGCCCGAGCTGCCGGCCGAGGATCTCCTTCATCACCTCGTCCGTGCCCCCGCCGATCGGGCCGAGGCGTGCGTCGCGGTAGGCGCGCTCGACCCCGTACTCGCGCATGTAGCCGTAGCCGCCGTGGATCTGGATCGCCTCGTCCGCGACCTCGCAGATCGCCCGCTGCGTGAAGAGCTTCGCCTGCGTCACCTCGCGGATCGCGTCCTCGCCCGCCGCGAACTTGCGCAGGCAGGAGTAGGTGAGGGCGCGGGAGACCTCGATTCTGGTCGACATCTCCGCGAACTTGTGGCGGATCGCCTGGAAGCGGCCGATCGGCCGGCCGAAGGCCTCTCGCTCCTTGGCGTACTCGAGGGTCTGCTCGAAGACGCGCTGCATGCCCCCGAGGGCGCCGAGGGCCATCGTCAGCCGCTCCCACTGGAAGTTGGCCATGATCAGGTAGAAGCCCCCGTTCTCCTCGCCGAGCAGGTTCTCGTCGGGCACCTCGACGTCGGTGAAGGAGAGCTCGCCGGTGTCGGAGGAGTGCCAGCCCATCTTCTCCAGTTTGGAGACGACCTCGTAGCCGGGCATGTCGCGCTCGAGGACGAGGAACGAGATGCCGTGGTGCCCTCCCTCCTCGGTGGTCTTCACCGCGCAGACCAGGAAGTCGGCGCGGACGCCGTTGGTGATGAAGGTCTTGGCGCCGTTGACGACGTAGCCGCCGTCCACCTTGCGGGCGCTCGTGCGCAGCGAGGCGACGTCCGAGCCCGCCCCCGGCTCGGTGATCCCGAGGGCCCCGATCATCTCGCCCTTGATCCCCGGCACCAGCCAGCGCTGCTTCTGCTCCTCGGTGCCGAACTTCCAGATCGGCGGCGTCGCGATCTCGGCGTGCGCGCCCAGGCCGGCCGCGACCCCGCCGCTCCCGCCCGAGCGCGAGAGCTCCTCCACCCAGACGGCGTCGTGGACGTAGTCGCCGCCCTGGCCGCCGTACTCGGTCTCGTACTTGAGGCCGAGGAAGCCGAGCTCCCCGCAGCGCCTGTAGAGCTCGCGCGGGAACTCGCGCGCCTCCTCCCACTCGTCGACATGCGGGGCGATCTCCTTGCCGACGAAGCGGCGGACCGACTCCCGCAGCTCCTCGTGCTCCTGGCCGAACGGCGGGAGCTGCGAGCGTTGACCGGTGTCCTTGATGACGGACATCAGCCGGCCGGCTCCTCCTCGGTGGCACGGGTCGCGCTGTCGCGCGCCCTCGCATCACCGTGGGCGGCGGGTGGCGTCCAGTCGTCCATCGTCGTGTAGCCGCGCCCGCGGTGGTCGAAGCCGAGCAGGTCTCCCTGCGGGTTCTTGCGGTCCCCGTGGTGGTAGGCGCGCACCTCGCAGATCTTGCCGTCGCGGAGCCGGAACCACTCCGTCCCGCGGTTGAGCCTCCTCTCGCCCGACTTCGGGTCCCGCCAGGTCATCGTCCACTCGATCACGGCCTCGTCCCCGGACTCGATGCCATGTTCCAGCCACCATTGGCCGTCGACGGTCTCGACGCCCCACTTCGCGTTCTCGGCGATCTCCCGGCCGCGGTGCGGCCCGAGGCGTGTGTAGTAGTGGACGGCGTCGTCCGTGAAGTGCGAGTCGATCAGCTCGACGTCCCCGGTGTTCAGCGCCTCGTAGTAGGAGCGGATCTGGTCGAGGTTGCTCACGCCGGTGTCGTTATATCCGCTCGCGCGTTGTCGATCTGGGCCCCCCGGATTCGTCGTTGGGGTGAAGGCGGCGACAGGCGCCGCTCGAGATCAGGAGGAAGACGATGAAGTACCTGCTCACGTTCCTCCGCGACCAGGACCGGATGTACGAAGCCACCGAGGAGGAGATGAAGCGGGCGATGGACGCCTGGAACGCCTTCGATCGGGAGGCGATCGAGGCGGGGGCGCTGATCGCGATCGAGCCGCTGGAGGAGCCGGCCAGCGCCAAGACGATCCGGGTCGCCGAGGACGGCGAGCACTCCGTCACCGATGGGCCGTTCGCGGAGACGAAGGAGCAGCTCGGCGGCTTCTGCCTGCTCGAGTGCGCGAGCCTCGAGGAGGCGATCGGCTGGGCGGAGAAGGTTCCGATGGGAGCCGGGGCGATCGAGG
Organism: Solirubrobacterales bacterium; assembly: GCA_035310805.1. Classification (GTDB taxonomy): domain Bacteria; phylum Actinomycetota; class Thermoleophilia; order Solirubrobacterales; family 70-9; genus DASUPK01. The sequence goes on along the minus strand of DATGDO010000101.1, from coordinate 1,067 downwards.
TGAGGGCGGTCAAGGACTCTCTCCATACGGCTACGAGAGCTCCAGCCCCGGGCCGATCAAGGCGTCGGCGTAGGTGCGGGTTGAGCCGGCCTGCGACCGGCTCCACTCCGCGCCCCTAGAGCCCGTAGCTCCGACCGATCACCTCGAGCATCACCTCGTCGGTGCCGGCCCCGATCCGGTTGAGGCGCGAATCACGGTAGGCCCGCTCGACCTCGTATTCCTTCATGTAGCCGTAGCCGCCGTGGATCTGGATGCAGTCGTCGGCGACCTCCTCGATCACGCGTGAGGCGTAGAGCTTCGCCTGGGTGATCTCGCGGACGGGATACTCGCCGTTGGCGAAGCGCCAGGCCGTCGCGTAGACCATCTGCTTGGCAGCCTCGATCTTCACCGACATCTCGGCGAACTTGTGGCGAATCGCCTGGAAGCGGCCGATCGGGCGCCCGAACGCCTCGCGCTCCTTGGCGTACTCGAGGGTGCGCTCGAAGACCCGCTCGGCGCCGGAGACGCAGCCGATCGCGGCGACCAGGCGCTCGCCCTGGAGCTCCCAGGAGATGTGGTAGAAGCCCTTGCCCTCCTGGCCGAGCATGTTCTCCGCGGGCACCCGGACGTCCTGGAAGGAGAGCTCGCCTGTGTCGGAGGCGTGCATCCCCATCTTCTCGAGCTTGCGCGAGACGCTGAACCCCTCGACCTCCTTGCCTTCCGAGTCGCGGATGTCGACGATGAACAGCGTGATCCCGTCGTGGCCCGCATCGGGATCGGTCTTGGTGACCAGCACGATGTAGTTGGCCCGCAGCCCGTTGGTGATGAAGGTCTTGGAGCCGTTGATCACGTACTCGTCGCCGTCGCGCTTGGCGGTGGTACGGATCCCGGCGACGTCCGAGCCGGCGCCCGGCTCGGTGATGCCGAGGGCGCTGATCAGCTCGCCCTTGATGGAGGGCACCAGGTAGCGCTGCTTCTGCTCCTCGGTGCCGAGCAGGTGGATCGGAGGTGTGGCCATGTCGGTGTGGACGGCCATCCCCATGTTGAGGCCGCCGCAACCCGAGTAGCTCATCGCATCCGCGCGAACC
>DATGDO010000100.1:0-7734 GCA_035310805.1 Solirubrobacterales bacterium | reverse complement strand
ATCTCGGTGGGCCTGGGCCTCGTGATGGCCGGCAGGCTGGCGAAGAAGCCCGGCGCCAACCGGACGCTGGTCGCGATCCACGAGCAGACGGCCCTTGCGGGTCTGGTCGCGATCGCGGTGCACGGCCTCACCCTGCTCGGAGACCCGTGGCTCAACCCCGGGCTCTCGGGCATCGCGGTGCCCTTCACGATGGCCTACAAGTCGCTCTGGACCGGCTTCGGCATCCTCGGCGGCTGGCTGGCGGCGCTGCTCGGACTGAGCTTCTACGTACGCCGGCGCATCGGCCCGGCCTTCTGGCGGAAGGCGCACCGCGCCACGATCGTCGTCTACGCCCTCGGCGTCGTCCACACGCTGGGCGCGGGGACCGACGCGAGCAGCCCCTGGCTCTACTGGCCGATCGCCCTGACAGCCCCCGCCATTGGGGCGATGTTCGTGGCCCGCGTGGCCCACGGGATTCGCAAGGGCCGCGAGCGCAAGCGGGTGGCGGCCGACCGGCGGCGGGAACGCCAGCTCGACCGGCCAGCCCCCCGCCCGCGCCCGGTGCTCACCGGAGCGGTCGCCGAGGAGTCGGCATGAGGTTCGCAAGAGGAAAGGAAACGAGATGAAGGACCGAGGAGTGGTGATCGTCGGCGGCGGGCTCGCCTCCCAGCGCTGCGCCGAGACCCTGCGGCGCCGAGGCTACGAGGGCCGCATCCGGATGGTCTGCGGCGAGCCCGAGCGGCCGTACGATCGTCCGCCGCTCTCCAAGGACCACCTGGCCGGCGAGATCGCCGACGACGGGGTCTCCTTCAGGCCGGCGGACTGGTACGGGGACAACCGTGTCGAGCTCACCGTCGACCGGCGGGCCACGCGCCTCGAGCCCAAGCGCCGCCGGCTCGAGCTCGACGACGGCACCGAGGTTCTCTACGAGCAGCTGGTGATCGCGACCGGCGCAGCCGTCCGCAGGCTGCCGCCGCTCGAGGGCTTCTCCAACGTCCACTACCTCCGCACGCTGGCGGATGCCCGCCGGCTGCGCGAGGAGCTCCGCGAGGGCGCCCGCCTGGCGGTCGTCGGAGCGGGCTTCATCGGCCAGGAGGTCGCCTCCACTGCGCGCGCCGCAGGCGCCGAGGTCACGATCGTCGAGGCACTGCCCGCTCCTCTCACGGGCATCCTCGGCGAGGAGGTCGGCCTCTGGCTGATGAGGATGCACGACGAGGAGGGGGTCGAGGTGCGGCTCTCCACCAGGCTGGAGGGAGCCCGCGGCAACGGCTCCGTGGAGGAGCTCGTGCTCGACAAGGGCGACCCGCTCGCCTGCGACGCGGTCGTGGTGGGGATCGGCGTTGCGCCTGCCGCCGACTGGCTGAAGGGCAGCGGTCTGGAGACCGACGGCGTCCTCACCGACCACGCCGGGCGGACCTCCGTCCCCGGTGTCTGGGCGGCCGGCGACGTCGCCAGGGCCTTCGACCACCGCAACGGCGAGCATCGCCGCAGCGAGCACTGGGATGCGGCGGCCCGTCAGGGGATGGCCGTCGCCCGGGCGATCGCCGGCGATCAGCCCGATCCCCATCCGCTGCCCAGCTTCTGGAGCGACCAGTACGGCCTCCGGATCCAGTACGTCGGTCACGCGGAGGGCGCCGACGGGTCCCGCGTCGAGGGAAAGCCCGCCGACCGCGACTTCGCCGTGGTCTACACGCGCGAGGAGCAGCCGGTTGGCGCCCTCGTGGTCGGCAGGCCCAAGGCCTTCGCGCGTCTTCGCAAGGAGATCGATCGGACTTACAGCCAATGACGAATGGAAAGGAGAAGCGATGAGCTACATCCCCAAGATCGACCGGAGCGCCTGCAGCGCTCACGGAGATTGCGTCGAGATCGCGCCTGAGGTCTTCGAGCTGGGCGATACCGCCGAGGTGATCGGCAGCGGCCCGGACAAGAAGATCCTCAAGGCCGCGAAGGCCTGCCCTGCGATGGCCATCGAGGTGATCGATTCCGAGACCGGCGAGACGGTCTACCCATGACCGCCGCTCGCCGGAAGAGCGGGCCGGCCGCCGCTGATCCTCCGCGGCGGCGGCCGGCTGCCTTGCCCACCGTCCTGGTGGCCCTCGCACTGTTCGGCGTCACCTTCGAGTTCCTCGCCTTCCAGCTGCAGTCTGGGCACGACCCCGCCATCGTCAAGGCGTCGGACGCGTCGGCCCCGGCGAAGGTCCGGCCGCGGCGCAAGATCATCATCACCAAGATCGTCTCCGCCGGAACCGGCAGCGGCGCTCAAACCACCTCGAGCTCGGGCAGCTCGCTTGCCGCCGCCCCGGCGCCGGTGAGCACCTCGACCTCATGAGCTATCACGACCTCACCTTCGACTCGATGGGCTGCGAGGTGCGGCTGCTGATCGGCGACCCGCTGCCGGGATCGCCGCCGGCGGCCGAGGCGGCCGCGCGCGAGAAGGCCTTCATCGAAGTATTCGACGCCGCCCTCTCGCGCTTCAGGCCCGACAGCGAGCTGACCGCCTTCAATCACGACCCGCGCGAGGTCGTGCCCGCCTCGGCGCTGCTCCGGCAGGCCGTCCACGCCGGGCTCTGGGCGGCGTGGAGGAGTGACGGGCTCGTCGATCCTACCCTCGGGGGCGCGATCGTCTCCGCCGGCTACCGCGAGTCGCGCGCCGGGTTGCCGCCGGAGCCGCTCGCCGAGGCGCTCGCGGGAGCGCCGCCCCGCCACCCCGCGAGTCCCCGCCCGGAGGCGGAGTGGCGCTCGATCGAGATCGACGACCGGGCCGGGACGGTGCGTCGTCCGCCTGGAGTCGCCTTCGACACCGGCGGCAGCGGCAAGGGCCTTGCCGCGGACCTGGTCGCGGAGCGGCTGCGCGGCTATTCGCGCTTCGTGGTCGACTGCGGCGGAGACGTGCGCGTCGGCGGCTTCGGCGCGCTCCTCGACCCGTTCGCCGTACACGCCCGCCATCCGGTCGACGACGAGCCCGCGGCGATCTTCGACGTCACAGCCGGCGGCATCGCGACCTCCGGGCTCGACATCCGAATCTGGCGACGCGAGGACGGAACCTTCGCGCACCACCTGCTCGACCCCAGCACGGGGGAGCCCGCCTGGACCGGTCTCGTTGGCGTCACCGCACTCGGCCGTACCGCCCTGGAGGCCGAGACCCTCTCGAAGGCCGCGCTGCTCAGCGGGCCCAAGCGGGGGAGGGAGCTGATCTCGGAGCACGGGGGGATGCTCGTCCACGACGACGGTCGGATCGAGATTGCGGGCTCCGTCCAGCCCAGGCTGGTCGGCAGGCGAAGCGGCGCTCTCACCTCGACGCTCACCGCCTTGGCCCTCTGAATCGGGCCGCCTCCCGGCCCCGCCGGCGGAGCCCGAGCTCGAAACGGCCGGCACAACCTTCCGGAGGCGGACCTGCGAATCTAGGCGCCGGTCCCGGGGAGATGACGACGGAGCCAGCCAATCAGCGGGAGATCGCCGTGGATCCCGCGACAGCCGAGCAGGCGGTCGCGCGGCTCGAGGACGTCCAGCGGGTCACCGAATCCGCGCTCGCCTACCTGAACGTCGAGGACCTGCTCAAGGAGATGCTCCAGCGGGTCACCGAGGTCCTGCACGTGGACACGGCGGCGGTTCTGTTGGTCGAGGACGATGGCCGGACACTTGCCGCGCGGGCGGCGAAGGGGCTCGAGGAGGAGGTCGAGCGCGGATTCCGCCTCCCCATCGGCCGCGGGTTCGCCGGCCGTGTGGCCGCGACGCGCGCGCCGGTGGTGATCCCTGACCTGAACAACTCGCCGGTCACGGTGATCAACCCGCTGATGCGCGAGAAGCAGGTCCGCTCTCTGCTCGGCGTGCCCCTGGTGGTCGAGGGAGAGGTGATCGGCGTTCTGCACGTCGGGACCCTCACACGGCGAGAGTTCCACGACGGCGACGTCCAGCTGCTCCAGCTCGTCGCCGACCGGGTCGCCCTCTCGGTCGAGCGCTCGCGGCTCGCCGTGCAGGGTCGGATCGCCCAGACGCTCCAGCGCAGCCTACTGCCGGGCAACCTGCCGCAGCTGCCGGGGCTGAGCATGGCCGCCAGGTACCTGCCCGCCGCCGAGGAGTCCGCGGTGGGCGGGGACTGGTACGACGTGATCGAGCTCGGGGACCGCCGGCTCGGGCTGACGATCGGAGACGTCGCCGGCCACGGGATGGCGGCCGCCACCTACATGGGGCAGCTCCGCAGCGCCATCCGGGCCTTCGCCATCGACGCGGAGCGCCCTGCCGAGCTGCTCGGCAAGCTCTCGCGCTTCGCGGAGAGAGAGGAGTCGCGGATGGCGACCCTGATCTACGCGACCCTCGACCTGGATACCTGGATGGTGGAGTACGCGCGCGCGGGCCATCCCTATCCGCTGCTGATCAGGGCGGACGGGACGGGCAGCTACCTGACGGACGCCTCCGGTCCACCGCTCGGCACCGGGACCGTCGCCACCTACGCGGAGCAGCGGCTCCTCCTCGGGCCCGGCGAGACGCTGCTCCTCTACACGGACGGCCTGATCGAGCGCCGCGGCCGGCAGCTCTCAGACGGAGAGGCTGACCTGCTGCAAGCCGCGCTCGATGCGCCGGACGAGCCCGAGCTCAAGTGCCGCACGATCATCGACCGGCTCACGGGGGACATCCAGATCCCGGACGACCTCGCCATCCTCGCCGTCAGATCGGTCGGCCTGCACGAGCGCCTGGAGGTCGACGTGCCCGCCGAGGCGGAGCAGCTCGCGACGGTTCGCCAGCTGATCCGGCGCTGGGTGACGGCGAACGGGGGCACGGACGATCACTGTGCGGCCTTCGCGATCGCGGTCAGCGAGGCCTGCGCGAACGCGGTCGAGCATGCCTACGGGCCGGGCGATGCGACCATCGAGGTGCGCGCAGCCCTCGCGGACGGCGAGGCGAGTGTGACCGTCCGCGACCGCGGCGACTGGCACGAGCCGGGGTCCGGCGGCCGCGGGAGGGGGATCCAGATGATGAGGGAGTTCATGGACGAGGTCTCCATCGACACCGGGGACGAGGGAACCACCGTCGAGCTTCGCCTGCGAATTGGGGGGGAGGCCTGACGCCCGGCTAGGCCGGGTGGCCCGCGCTCTCGATCACGCTGAGCGTGTAGCGGCCGATCTGGAGCTCGTCGCCGTCCGCGAGCGGGCTCCAGTCGACCGGCTCCCCGTTGACGCAGATGCCGTTCATCGAGCGGTCATCGAGCACGCGCAGCTCGCCCTCGGGCGTCTGCACGATCACGGCGTGACGCCGCGACACGGTCGGGTCGTCCAGGCGGATGTCGGCGGAGCGGCTCCGGCCGATCCGCGACCAGCCGTCGGAAAGCTCGATCACCCGGGTTCGGTCGTCGGCGAAGAGCGCGAGGTACTTGCCGGGCTCGGCGATCGACTCCCGCACGCCCTCGAGCCAGTCCGCGGGCTTCGCCGCGGGGCGCGTGATCGCGATGTTCCGGAGTGTGGGCTGCTCGAACATCGATGACCGGCGGAAGTCGGTACCGCCGCAGTTGGGGCACTCCGGGATCGACTGTCCCGGCTCGAAGGAGACCGGAAAGGAGCATCCCTGGCAGATGAAGGAGCCGACACCGCCCGCGGGCTCTCCCGCGTGGTGGACGTCGTCCTGACTCTGTCCAATCAACGCCATCGGGGGTGCGGCGGATACTACTCCCGGTACTGCGAATTGGCTAGTCATTGCCTGCGACTGGTACGGAAAGTCCATGATTTCCAGGGCTCCTGAACGGGAGCCCGAGCCGCACGAATCGGCGCCCGACTAGAATCGCGCGCCCGTGGGGCCCCTCTCCCTGACCACCTCCGTCGACGCCCCGCGCGAACGCGTCTTCGATTTTCTCTGCGACCTCTCGATCAGATCGAGCTGGACCGACCACTTCGCCACGGACTACCGGCTCGAGCGCATTCCAGCCCGAGGCGTCGGTGCGGCGGCGCGCTTCCGCGTCGATGCGCCCGCCGGCGTCCGGTACATGGAGACCGTGATCGCCGAGGTCGAGCAGCCGTATCGGATCGTCGAGCACGGTCGGGGCGGGCGGCTCGACCGCCTGCCGATGCGGATCGTCTGGGAGCTCGAGGAGGGTCCGACCACCAAGGTGACGCTCACCTTCTGGACCGCGCCAGCTTCGCTGGTAGACCGGCTCCGCGAGCTGGGCCGCTCACGCTGGTGGCGCCGCCGTTGGGGGAAGGCTCTGCGACGCATGCGTGAGCTGATCGAGTCCGGGGCGGCCGCCCCGCGCACCGAGCTCGCCGGCGGCGACCGCGTGCCCCCGATCGTCGCCTGAACGCGGATAGACTGCGCGCCCTCATGCGCCCCGGCCACAAGGGAGCCTCGGCACTCGTCTTCGTCCTCGCGCTCGCAGTCGTGGCAGCTTCCGGCTGCGGCAACGACCTCGGCAAGGAGGCCGATGAGGGAGTCCCGATCCAGCTCGGAAGCCTGAAGCTCAACGTCCAAGAGACCCGCTTCCTGAACCCGGCGCAGCCCGACGACAAGCAGTATCTGGCCGGTCAGCAGGTGCCCCCGCCCGCGGGCCAGGCCTACCTCGGCGTCTTCCTGACGATCAACAACGAGGGTGACACCGCCGTCCGCTTGCCAGGCCCCCCGCAGATCAGCGTCACCGACACGACGGGCGCGTCCTACCAGGCGATCCCGAGCAGCACCCCGTTCGCCGCCCCTCTCGGGACTGCGCTCCCCGCCGGCGGCGACATTCCCGCCCCGGGCACGGCGGCCGCGAACGGGCCGACGCAGGGGGCGATCGTCCTCTTCCTGGTTCCGCAGGGGATCGGCGAAAACCGGCCGCTGAAGCTCGAGATCGACTTCCAGGGCGAGACGGGCGAGATAACGCTCGACATCTAGGGCGCCTGGAGGGGTGCCCTCGGTCGGATGAGGAAGACCCAGCTCCAGGCCCTGCTCGTGATCGGCGGCATCGGAGCGGCCCTTGCCCTGATCCAGCTCCTCGGCGTGGCCGGCGGGGTCGTCGGTGTGGCGCTGATGGTGATCTGCACCGTCCTCACCGCGCCCGCCGCCCCGGGACCCGAGGCCGGCGGGCTGAACTGGTGGGCGTTGATCGCCGGCGGGACCGCCCTTGCCCTGATCGGCGTACCGCTCGGCCTCGCTCTTGAGGCCCCGGGAGGTCTGCTCACCGCGATCGGCGGGGGAATGGCGATGGTCGGCGTGGCGTTCGGGATGCCCTAGCGGCCGCCTGCCGCGGGGGTCTGATCGCGAAGCGGTCGCGCAGCTACAGCGCCGAGCCCAGGATCTCCCGCGCGATCGGGGCGGCGGTCGTGCCGCCATCGCCAGAGGCGTCGATCAGCATCACCGCGATCGCGAGCTTCGGCTTTCGGGCGGGCGCGAAGGCGATGAACCAGCCGTCGATCAGCTGATCGGTCTGCTCTCCCGGAGGCGCTGGGGGCGCCCCCGGCTTGGGGCCGAGCTCCGCCGTCCCCGTCTTGCCGGCGACCTGGACGCCGGGCAGGTTGGCCGCCACGCCCGTGCCGGAGGTGACCACGGCGCGCATCAGGCCGGTGAGCACGCGCGCGTTCTCCTGGGAGGTCACCTGCACCGGCTTTGCGTCGCTCTGCAGCGCCGGGTCCTTGACGATCGGGGTGGGGCTCCTGACGCCGTCGTTGGCGACGGTCTGGGCGACGGACGCCATGCCGAGCGGGGTCGCGAGGACCTTGCCCTGGCCGAAGGCGGTCACGGAGAGATCCGTGTGGGTCGTGTCGGCGCTGAAATCGGTGGGGATCGTCATCT
>DATGDO010000099.1:0-3935 GCA_035310805.1 Solirubrobacterales bacterium | reverse complement strand
GTCCATCCGCAGCGGGCCGATGATCCCGACGGCCCCCAGATTGCGATAGCCGAGGCCGTAGTTTGCTCCGACGACGCTCACCGAGCGCAGCTCTGGTGCGGGGTTCTCCCCCCCGATCCAGACGAAGACCGAGCGCCTGTCGAGAGCGGTCCGCAGCGCGCGCAGGACGTTGACCCGGCGCTCGAGAGCGCGCATCAGGTCATCGGCGTGCGGGAGATCGGCGGAGTGCTCCTCCGAGAGCAGGCGCGCCGCGCCGTCGACGTAGAGCGTGTCCTCGGCCGACTCCTCGAGGTCGGTGAAGGCGCTCGCGATCTCCGCCAGGAAACCGCGCTCTTGGGAGCCCAGCTCCGGGTCGCGCAGCCGGTCCACGGCCATTCGCGCGCCGAGCCCGAGTCCGGCCAGCCGCTCGTTCAGGTAGCTGGCGGCCCACTCGACCAGGCCGTGGTCCACCTCGTCCTCGAAGGTGAACACCCGCTTGGTGACGCCGCCATTGGAGGCGATCACCACCACCATCACCACCCGGGGCTGCAGCCGCAGGACCTCGATCCGGTGGATGGTCGCCGTGTGCAGCGGGGGGGCGGTGACCAGCGCCACCAGGTCGGTGATCCGGGACAGGGTCGTTGTGGTCTCCCGGATCGCGACGTCCACCTCGCGCCGCATGCGCGAGATGCCGAGCTCGTTGGCCGCGGGCTGGGGCAGGCGATCCTGCCGGGCGAGCAGCTGCTCGACGTAGAAGCGGTAGCCCCTGTCGGTGGGCACGCGCCCCGCGGAGGTGTGCGGATGGGTGAGGAAGCCCTCCTCCTCCAGGCTGGCGAGCTCGGCCCGCACCGTGGACGGGCTCCAGGCGATGTCGGGCCGGTTCGCGAGCGCGTGCGATCCGACCGGGCGCCCGTCGTCGACGAAGCGCTCGACCACCAAGCTCAGGACCTGGCTCTGGCGTTCGGTCAGCACAGAGCGGATTGTAGGAACGCTAGTCGGCGGCCAGCTCTGCCTGGGCGTTCCTGATCACCTGATTGTCGCCCTGGGCGGCAACCGTGTCGATGACCACGCGCCCGTCGCGGGCCTCCCTGACGGTGCCGCTGACCACCAGCTCGTGCTCGGGGAAGGCCATGCCGCGGAACTGGACCGAGAGGCGCTTGAGCGCGCGCGGGTCGCCGCCGGCGACTTGGGCATTGCCGCGGGCGACCTGGGCCATCATCCAGAGCCCGTGCAGGATGTTGCCAGGCAGGCCGACCTGCCTGGCGAACTCCGGGTCGATGTGGATCGGGTTGAAGTCGCCAGACGCACCGGCGTAGCGATGCGGCAGGTACTTGTCCGGCGTCACCTTGAGCTCCGGGACGGTGTCGCCCTCCTTCAGGTCCTTGAGGTCGGTCATCACACCCCCCTGACGATGTTGGTCCAGGTCCCCTTCACGGTCCGCTCGCCCGACTGATTATGGGAGATCGTCTCGAAGACGTAGAAGCCCTTGCCGTCCTTCTCGTAGATCTCCTTGCAGGCGGCGGTGGTCTCGATCACGTCTCCATCGCAGACCGGCTCGTCCCACTCGAACTCCTGCGAGCCGTGCAGCATCGCCGCGAGGTTGATGCCCACTTCCGGATCGAGGATCGCGGGGCCCATGGCCCGAGCGCTGTAGACGACGCAGAACATCGGCGGGGCGACCAGCTCGCGGTAGCCGGCGGCCTTGGCGGCGTCGTGGTCGCGGTGCACGTCGTTCTCCGCGCCGATCGCATCAGCGAACTCGCGGATCTTCTCGGCCCCGACCTCGTAGGTGGTGGCAGGCCACCGCTTGCCGATTGCGTCCGTCTTGACCGGCATGAGCGACGGGCGATTCTAGGCATTGAGCCGATTTCCGCGCCGCTTGCTGCCCGTCCGGCTAGTCTGGAAACCGAGTGTGTCTCCGTTCCTGACCACCCGGCAGCCGGATGGTGCAATGCGATTCCGGCCCTTTGCGATCCCGCTCATCATCGCGGCGATCTGCATCCCGATCGTTGCGGCGATGGGCGCGGCCGGCACCTTCGGGGCCGGCCTCGGAATGGCGGTGGGAGCGCTCGCCGCGACGTCGCTGATCGTACTCGCCGCGCGCTCTCGCCCCAATCGGCGGCTGGAGGTCGCCGGCTCGCGCGATGCCGGTCGCCGCGTGCTGGTGGTGGCGATCGCCGAGGCGACGCCGGGCTCCGCGCAGCGGATCGCCGAGCTCGCCGGCTCGGCGACGGACGTCCGAGTCGTCGTCCCGGTGCCCAGTCAACGCCTCGACCGCTGGCTCTCGGCCGAGGACAAGGCGCGACGCGAGGCCGAGGGCCGGCTCGCCCGATCCGCCGGCGCCCTGGTGGCCGCCGGGCTGCCGGTGAGCGGCTCGGTGGGCGACGCCGATCCGGCGCAGGCCCTCGAGGACGAGCTGCATGACTTCGCCGCCGACGAGGTGATCCTGCTCACCGACAACGGCAAGGACCCGCTGGCGAAGGTGGAGGCGCGACTCGGGCTGCCGCTGAGGAGGGTCAGCGACCGCTAGCGATCGCCTCCGCCCCGCGCGCGGCCGTTGCGATCCGCTCGCGCGCCTCTCTACTTGCCATTACCGTCCATCTCGAGCACGGCCAGGAAGGCCTCCTGCGGCACCTCGACCGCGCCCACCTGCTTCATCCGCTTCTTGCCCTTCTTCTGCTTCTCGAGCAGCTTCTTCTTTCGGGTGACGTCCCCGCCGTAGAGCTTGGCGGTGACGTCCTTGCGCACCGCCTTGACGGTCTCGCGGGCGATCACGTTCGATCCGATCGCCGCCTGCACCGGAACGTCGAACTGCTGTCGCGGGATGGTCCTGCGGAGGCGCTCGACCAGCGTGCGGCCCTGGTCGTAGGACGCGTCCCTGTGGACGATCAGCGAGAGGGCGTCGACCTTGTCGCCGGCGAGCAGCACGTCGAGCTTGACCAGATCCGAGGGCCGGTTCTCGATCGGCTCGTAGTCGAGTGAGGCGTAGCCCCTGCTGCGCGACTTGAGCTGGTCGAAGAAGTCGAGGACGATCTCGGCCAGCGGCAGGTCGTACTGGACCTGCACCCGTGCCGGCGAGAGGTAGTGCAGCCCCACGTGTTCCCCGCGGCGCTTCTGGCAGAGCTCCATCACCGCCCCGACGTAGTCGTTGGGAGTGATGATCGTGGCCCTGATGAAGGGCTCGGAGATCGATTCGATCGCGGCGGGATCGGGCATCTCGGTGGGGCTGCGAACCTCGACCAACTCGCCCGTGTTGATCAGCGTCACCTCGTAACGCACGTTGGGCGTGGTGGCGAGCAGCTCGAGGTCATACTCCCGCTCGAGCCGCTCCCGGACGATGTCCATGTGCAGCAGGCCGAGGAACCCGCAGCGAAAGCCGAAGCCGAGCGCCTCTGAGGTCTCGGGCTCGTAGGAGAGCGCGGCATCGTTGAGGGCGAGGCGGTCGAGCGCGTCCCGGAGGTCCTCGTAGCGATCCGTGTCGATCGGGAAGAGCCCGCAGAAGACCATCGGCCGGACCTCGCGGTATCCGGGCAGCGCCTCGGCTGCGGGGCGCTCGCGACTGGTGAGCGTGTCGCCCACCCGGAGCTTGGTGACGTCCTTGATCCCCGTGATCACGTAGCCGACCTCTCCCGCCGCCATCCCCTTCGCCGGGGTCATCTTGGGGGTGAAGAACCCGATGTCGTCGATATCCGCCTGGGTGCTCGCCTGCATCGCCTGGATCGGCTCGCCCTTCGAGAAGCGGCCGTCCACCATCCGCACGTATGCGACAACGCCGCGGTACTGGTCGAACTCGGAGTCGAAGATCAGCGCGCGCGGCGGCGCCTCCGCCCCGCCCTCCGGCGGAGGGATCCTCTGTACGATCGCCTCGAGCACGTCGGCTACCCGCTCCCCGGTCTTGGCGGAGATCCGCAGCGCCTCGCCCGGATCACCTCCAAGCAGGTCCGCGACCTGAGCGG
>DATGDO010000098.1:0-7101 GCA_035310805.1 Solirubrobacterales bacterium | reverse complement strand
CGTCGCGGGCGGGGCCGCACTCGCGCTGGGCGGCTATGCAGCGGTCGGGACCGTGCTGGGGGCACTGTTCCTGTGTGGGGTGCTCCCGCACCTGGCGATCTCTGTGGCGGCTCGGCCGCGCGGGGCCTCGGCAGACGACGGGACGCTCGGTTTGGCACCCGTCCGGTGACCTCGAGAGCAAGCACGCGGAGGGCCTGAGGATGGTGCCGCGTTCGCGCCTCGGAAGCACCAAGCCGAAGCAGATCAAGCGATCCGTCGCTCGAACGCGGTCTCCAGCCGCGGTCCCTCGGCCTCGGGGTCACTGACCGTCTTGGAGATCGTCAGGCTGGCCTGACGGCCCTTCAGACTCAGGGTCGCGATCTGGTTGTCGAAGTAGGGGCCGCCGGCGAAGCGCCAGCGGATGTCGGGATCTTCGACCCCGGCTGCGTGGGCCAGGGCGCGGACGAGAGCTTCCATCGGGCGGGAATGACCGATCCGCACCGCGAGCCGCTCGTTGACGTCGAGCGCCTTCCGGAACGGGGAGCAGACCGCCTGGTAGACGGCACTGCTCACGTCGGCGTCGTGGCGGAACGCGACCTCGGCGAGGTATGCATGGTGGACGTCGCCGGAGAGGATGCAGATCGTGGCCGGGGCCCGGCCGTGCGCGCCCGAGCCGATCTCCTTCAAGAGGGAGGTGAGCCGCATGAAGGAGCGCTGGAAGGCGGCCCAGTGATCGCAGTCGACGGCGCGCCTCACCCGCTCTCCGATTCTTGCCGCCCCTCCACCCCAGGCGCCGTTGCAGACCGCCTCGTTCCAGGCCTCGAGGTAGTGCAGGCCCGGCGCCAGCAGGAAGGGATCCGAGGTTCCGATCAGCAGGTGGTCGAAGTCCCCCCGCGCCTTGGCCTCGATCCACTCCCACTCCTCCTCGTCGAGGATGGACCGGCGATCCTCCTCCAAGACCCGCCCGACTCGTGAATCCATGACGATCAACCGGGTCGAGCCGAGGTCGCGGTAATAGCTCCACCGCTTTCCCTCGCGCTCTCGGTTCTCCTTGGCGGCGTACTCCCGGAGCACGGGACCCGCGTCCTCGAGCTCGCGAACCTGCCGGTGGAGCGAGGTCTCCTCCAGCTCCCGCGGCGAGAGGTTGCCGATGAACTGGTAGATCCAGTAGGACATCAGCCCGGCAACCGCCCGCTCCTCCCACCAGGGCAGGCGACTCATCTCCTCCAGCCAGGAGCGGGAGATGTTCCAGTCGTCGTGCATGTCGTGATCGTCAATGACCATCGCGATCGAGACCGTCGAGAACAGCCAGCGGATCACGGGGTCGCCCCAGGACTCCCAGTAAAGCCGCGTGTACTCCTCGAAGTCGGCGACCTCCTCACCGGGAGGCTCGCTCGTGTCCCGCTTCGAGCGGATGAACTCCTCGGCCTGGGGCGAGACCTCGTCCGCGTAGACCTGGTCTCCGAGGAGGAGCACCAGCTCCGGCCAGCGATCGGGCTCGGACTCCAGCATCGAGAGGGCCAGGGTGTGAAGGGCATCGGGACCGCGGCCGCGTTCGTCCTTGTCCTTGGTCAGCGTGTACGGCGGGTGATGGGGGAGAGCGACCCGGCAGGAGCCGAAGATCAGGTCGACCCGGCCGTCCGGATCGACCGTCCGGATGATGCTGGCCGGAAACTCGGAGTCGGGCTCGGGCCAGCGGAGATCCCCATCGAGCGAGACGCCGTACTCGTATGTCGTCCCCGGCTCGAGCCCGCCCACGCAGACGAGCGCGTAGTGATGACCCTCGACGCCGAAGGTGCGCGCGCGATGATCGAGCACCTCTACCTCGCAGGCGTCGTCGGTCTCCACCCAGACGACGGCCTCCGTGTCGGAGACGTAACGAAGCACGGGACCCAGGACCAGCTCGGGCACCGCTGGTTGATATCTGATCCCGCCCGAGGATGTGCTCGAACGGGTTTCACGCCGCCCTCGGCCGCGCGCCCTCCGCTGCGGCTGGGGTGCGGCCTGTAACGATCCAGCGATGCTCGAGGTGACGGTCCTGGGATGGGCGGCGACGACCGGCTTGATCGCAACGCTGTTCGCAATCGACCTGTTCGTAGCCGGCGGGCGGTCGCACGTGGTCGGCTTTCGCGAGGCCCTCCGCTGGTCGGTCTTCTACGTCGCGGTCGCGCTCGCCTTCGGCGCGGTCTTCGGAGCGCTCGCCGGCTGGCGGTTCGGCACCGAGTACTTGGCCGGCTACATCGTCGAGAAGAGCCTCTCAGTCGACAACCTGTTCGTCTTCCTCATCCTGATGACGACGTTCGCGGTGCCGGCCGAGCACCAGCAGCGCGTCCTCACCTTCGGGATCCTCGCCGCGCTCGTCCTTCGGGCGATCTTCATCGGGCTGGGCGCCGCGCTGCTCTCGCTCTTCTCGTTCGTATTCCTGCTCTTCGGGGTTCTGCTGCTTGTCACCGCGGTCCAGCTCTTCCGCCACCGCGATCAGGACCCGTCCATCGAGGACAACGCCGTCGTTGCCGCCGCGCGGCGGCTCCTGCCCTTCACCGACCGCTACGACGGCGGCAGGCTGGTCACCACCGTGGAGGGACGGCGTCTTCTCACCCCGCTCTCCCTGGTCCTGATCGCGATCGGCAGCACGGACGTCCTCTTCGCCCTCGACTCGATCCCGGCCGTGTTCGGGGTGACCGAGGAGGCCTTCATCGTCTTCACCGCGAACGCCTTCGCCCTGCTCGGGCTGCGGTCGCTCTTCTTCCTCGTCTCGGGGCTGCTCGATCGCCTCGTCTACCTCTCGACCGGGCTCTCCCTGATCCTTGCCTTCATCGGAGTCAAGCTGATCCTCCACTACCTGCACGGCGTCGACGATGCCTTTCCCGAGATCTCGATCGGCCTCTCGCTGGCCGTGATCGTCGTCATCCTGGCGGTCACCACGGTGGCGAGCCTGCTCAGGGTCCGTCGCGACCCGGCCGCGCGCGCCCACGCCGGCTCGCTGCGCGACCACGAGCCCGAGACGGCGGAGGGCAGCTGAGCTCGCCCACTCAGCCCGCGAGCGCCCCTGCGTAGACCTGCCAGGCGAGTGCCGACTTCGCGGTCAGGCTGAGCACGATGTAGGCCTTCTCGCCGTACAGGTAGTCGCGCCACGGTCCGATTCGGCGGTACTGGAGCGCCATGTTGACGGCGAACAGCGCGAACAGGACCAGGAGCGAGAAGAAGATCCCGAAGACGAAGCCCGGGACGTCGCCCTGCCGGTCGGCGCGGATCAGCTGGTAGGTGATCACCACCCAGGGGACGGCGCCGAGGATCGAGCCGAACCAGAACGGCGTCCAGTCAGCGCCCGGCCCGGGGCTCTGCGTCCTCTCCATCAGCAGGCCGAGCAGGATCATCCCGGCGTTGACCCCGAACAGCGCGATCAGCGCGGTCAGCTCCAGGACGCCGGTCAGCATCGCGATCAGGACGACCATCAGCGAGGCGCTCAGCGAGTACTCGATCCAGCGCGCGTAGTTGACCGAGCGCGCCAGGTTCCGCTCGTACCAGTGCCGCAGCGGCCCGCCGACGAGCAGGTGGTCGATCGCGGCCAGGTAGAGGAACGCGGCGGTCGCGGCGGCGAACGGAACCTCGAAGAGCGGTTCCCCCCTGATCAGCTCGGCCGCGCCGGGCGGCCCGTTGATCCAGCTCCCGTAGACCGGTAGCTTGGCCTCCGAGGCCACCAAGAGCAGGATCGTCGCCTGCGCGGCGTGAATCAGCCCGATGCCCAGGTTCCAACGACGGAGGTTGCGGGCGCGGCCCGGGTCGATGCCCTGCGCATCCGTCATCGGCCCCGATTATGCCCGCTCCCATGACTGGCCGGTGAATCGCCATCGGTCCAGCTGGCCGCAGCGGTTACCATCGCCGCACACCCCGGAAGGAGAAGGCATGACTGATAGCCGGCCGCACGCAGACGTGATCGTGGTGGGGGCCGGTGCGGGAGGTCTGACCGCGGCCGCCTATCTGGCCGCCCTGGGGCGCCGGGTGACGGTGGTCGACCGGCAGGCGATGGCCGGCGGGAACACGGCCGCCTTCACCCACGAGGACTACGAGTTCGATATCGGGCTGCACTACCTGGGCGGGCGGGCCGCTGCCCAGCCGGCGGTGCGGGCGGTGCTGGAGCCGCTTGGCATAGACCTGACCTATCGGGAGCAGGACCCCGACGGCTTCGACACCCTGCTCTTCGACGACATGGACTTCGCGGTGCCGAAGGGCCTCGAGGCGTTCCGGGAGCGTCTCCACCAGACGTTCCCACGCGAGCGAGATGCGATCAGCCGCTACCTGGACAGGATCTCCCTGGTCGCCGAGCAACTCGAGCTGCCGCCCCCGAGCAGGGCGCGGGAGGCGCCCCGATACGCCTGGCGGGCCCGAGCCGCGATCGCGGCCGCCCGCACCACGCTCGGCCGGGAGCTCGACCGGCTGGACTGCTCCCCGCGCCTCCGGACGGTGCTCTGCTGGATCCACGGGGTCTACGGCCTGCCGCCCTCGCGGGTCGCGCTAGCCATGCACGCGGCGGCCAGCCTGCACTATCTGCGAGGCGCCTGGTACCCGGAAGGCGGCGCCCAGGCTGTCTCGGACCGCCTCGTCAACGTGATCGAGGAGCACGGAGGAGAGGTCCTGCTCGACCTCGAGGTTGATCGGATCCTGGTGCGAGACGGCGCGGTTCGTGGCGTCCGGCTGAGGCCCGGGCCAGGCGGCACAGGTCCCCCAGCCGAGGAGCTTCAGGCGCCGGTGGTCATCTCCAACGCCGACCTGAAGCGGACCTTCCTGGAGCTGCTCCCGCCCGAAGTCGTGCCGAAGCGGCTGCGGCGCCGAGTCCGCCGCTTCGAGATGGCCGCGCCCCTTTACATCGTCTACCTGGTGATCGACCGCGACCTCCGGGCCGAGGGCGTACCCAACCGCAACTGGACGGTGATCGACTACGACGACCTCGAGTCGATGTATGCGGCATACGCGCGAGGCCAGCTTCCTTCCCAGCGAGGCGTGTGGATCACGTCGGCGAGCCTCAAGGACCCGGCCAACCCGCGCCTCTGCCGGCCGGGCCAGACCAACCTCCAGCTGATCACGATCGCTCCCGCCTCGCATGCATTCTGGGACGTTGGCGATGACCTCACGGCGGGGCCGCGCTACCAGGAGCGAAAGCGCCAGCTGCGCGATCGCCTGATCTCGGCAGCCGAGCGCGCGATCCCCGGCCTGTCAGAGGTGATCGCATACGAGGAAGCCGCGACGCCGATCAGCCTGGAGCGCCACCTCGGCTCGTCGGGCGGGACCTCATACGGCATCGCCGCCACCCCCCGCCAGTTCGGCCTGCGCCGACCCGGAGCGCGCACACCTGTCGACGGACTTTTCCTGGCGGGGGCAAGTACCCGCACCGGCCACGGCATCACCGGAACGATGTTCGGAGGAGTCGAGGCGGCGAGCGCGGTACTCGGGAGATCGGCCCTCAAGGCAGTCGGGGCCGGGAGCCCTGCCCGCCCGGCCGGCGCCGAGGAGCGGGAGCGACAGCCCATCGTCCGCTAGGGCCGATCAGGGGTCGGAGATCAGCCGTCGACTACCGCCTGCGAAGTTGCTCGTCGAGCGCTGAGCAACGCTACATCTAGCGTCTATGACGCGGCCGGATCACTCCTGAGCCACTAGGCCCAGTAGACTCCTTGGGGTGAGGTGTCCTCGCTGCCGATCCTCTACCGCGATCCTCGAGACCCGCAGGGCCGAGGGCGGGGCCGCGCTCAGGCGCCGCCGTCAGTGCTCCGCCTGCGGGCACCGCTTCACCACCTACGAGCGGGCCGAGCCGGTGGCCCTCGTCGTGATCAAGCGGGACGGGCACCGCCAGCCGTTCGACCGGGAGAAGCTCCGCTCCGGGCTGGTGCGCGCCTCCCACAAGCGCGACGTCGATCCGCGGCGGCTCGAGCAGATCGTCGAGCGGATCGAGCAGACCGCGCGGGCCGAGGGCGGCGAGCTGAGCGCCGCGCGCATCGGGGAGCTCTGCCTCGAGGGGCTGGCGAAGCTCGATCGGGGCGCCTATCTGCAGTTTGCGGGAACTCTGCCGGAGGGCCCCCTGGAGCTGTCATGAAAATCCCCGCAAACACGGAACAATCAGGGCCCCGGTTCCGTCCGGAGCGCGGAGGATGCTCCGGTGCTCCCCCCAGAGACCGAGTGAGAGGAGAAAGCTGATGGCGCGGGCCACTTCGAAGGCAGCGAGGACGACCGAGAAGGGCCTGGTCATCGAACGCCGGTTCTCCACGGCCGGGGTACATCCCTACGACGAGATCGAGTGGGAGACGCGGGACGCGGTGATCGGCGACCCGGAGAACCCCGCCTTCGAGCAGCACGGCGTGGAGTTCCCGAAGAGCTGGTCCCAGAACGCCACCAACATCGTCGCCCAGAAGTACTTCCGCGGACAGCCCGGCTCCCCCGAGCGAGAGACTTCCGTCAAGCAGATGGTGAGCCGCGTCGCCGGCCGGATCGCCGAGTGGGGCAGCGAGGGCGGCTACTTCGCGACCGACGAGGACGCCGACGCCTTCGAGGACGAGCTCACCTCGATCCTGGTCAACCAGAAGGCCGCCTTCAACTCGCCGGTCTGGTTCAACGTCGGCTGGCGCAAGAACGGCGAGGAGCAGTGCTCCGCCTGCTTCATCCTCAGCGTCCAGGACGAGATGGAGTCGATCCTCGACTGGAACACAAAGGAGGGGATCATCTTCAAGGGGGGCTCGGGCTCCGGCATCAACCTCTCCAGGATCCGCGGCTCGATGGAGCCGCTCGCCAAGGGCGGGATCGCCTCGGGCCCGGTCAGCTTCATGCGCGGGGCCGACTCCTGGGCCGGTGCGATCAAGTCGGGGGGCGGCACCCGCCGCGCGGCCAAGATGGTCGTGCTCGACGTCGATCACCCGGACGTCGAGGACTTCATCTGGTGCAAGGCCAAGGAGGAGGAGAAGGCGCGCGTGCTCGCCGCGGCGGGCTACGACATGTCGCTCGACTCCCCGCACTGGGCCTCGATCCAGTACCAGAACGCGAACAACTCCGTTCGGGTCACGGACGCCTTCATGGAAGCAGTGCAGGCCGGAACCGAGTGGAATCTCACTGCGAGAACCGACGGCACCGTCGTCG
>DATGDO010000097.1:0-4421 GCA_035310805.1 Solirubrobacterales bacterium | reverse complement strand
GCCGAAGCTGAAATGGGCCGCGTGGTCGCCGTGGAGATGGCCCACCTCGTGCCCGCTGATCCGAAAGCCATACTCGCCTCGCTTCCCGTAGCCGGCCTCGACTCCGTCCCAGGCGGTCACGGTTTGGGTGATCTGCTCGCTGGGTGTCCTCGTCTCTTCGAACACTGGGCCTCCTCGGGTGGAATGGAACCGCCAAGCTATAAGCTCAAGTGAACTTGAAGTCAAGGGAGGATGCTGCTTTGCTGTCACGATGGACGACTTTCTGACGATCAGCGAGGTGGCGAAGCGCAGCGGCGTCGCCGCCTCCGCCCTGCGCTTCTACGAGGACCGTGATCTGATCTCCTCCGAGCGGGCCGGCTCGGGTCATCGTCGATACCCCCGTTCGGTGCTCCGGCGGATCGCGTTCATCGTCTTCGCCCAGCGGGTCGGGTTGACGCTGGCCGAGATCGCGGAGGAGCTCTGCAAGCTTCCCCCCGATCGCGCACCCAACCGGCGTGACTGGTCGCGGCTCTCCGCCGGTTGGACCTCACGGATCGACGAGAGGATCGCGGAGCTCGAGCGACTCCGCGCCGGGCTCACCGAGTGCATCGGCTGCGGCTGCCTCTCGCTCTCCCGGTGCAAGCTCGCCAACCCGGGGGACCGGGCGGCGGGGTCTGGGCCGGGGCCGCGCTACTGGGTCGGCGACCCGCGGCCGGTCTAGTCCGCGCGGGCCGAACGCCTCGAACCGCTGCGCGGGCGGTATTGCCGCTGTGCCTCGGGGTCCTCCTCGCTCTCCGCGCTGGCGAGCAGTCCCTCCGGGTCGTTTGACCACTCGAACCGAGCGAGCCGTCCCTCGCGGATGGTGAACAGCATCCCCATGCGCTGGCGAACCTCGATCCCGCTGCCGCGGCCCTCGAACAGGGCCTCTGCGATCACGCCGACGCGGCCGCCGAACTCAACCCGCCGTTCGACCTCGATCCGGATCGACCTGTAGGCCCCACGAAAGGCGGATTCCGCCTCCTCGAACCCGCGCCGTCCCTGACGCGTGCCCGTCTCGATTGCGTCGCCCGGATTCACCCACTCGATATCGCTGTCCGTCAGCTCAGGAGGCAGCGCCCTCAGCTCCCTCCAAAGGTCGAGAATCCGCTCGACTGTCTCGGTGTTCGAGGCGATCCGGCAAGTATCCCGGCCGGAGTCGTCGCGGCATACTGCTCGCGTGACCGAGCCGAACGTCGAGCTGCTCCAGGGTCATTACGACGCGTGGAACCGAGGTGACCTCCAATGGGTACTCGATCACTGCACGCCGGACTGCGAGTTCCGGACGGCGCGGATCCTGCCCGACACCGAATCGTCCTACCGCGGACACGAGGGGATCGCGCGGTTCTGGCGTACGTGGCGCGATCCCTGGGAGAGCCTGCAGATCGAGGTCGAGCGAATCGAGCCGGTCGGCGACGACAGGGTGCTGGCCCTGCTCCGCTTCCGGGGGCGAGCCAGGGACGGGGCTCGAGGCGTCACTCGAATACGGGCACCTCTGCACGATGGAGGACGGGCTCGCGCGCCTGCTGGTCGGGTTCTCCGACTGGGATTCCGCCCTCGAGGCGGCCGGGATCCCAGGCTAGATCCGCCGCACGAGCCGCATGATCTGCCCCGCCTCCGGGACGCGCAGCGCCAGAACGGCCGCGAAGTAGGCGGCGGAGCCGGCGGCGAGGCCCGCGCCCAGCGAGATGATCTGGGCGACCGTGCTGCGGCCCAGCGCCTGGTCGAGCCCGTACCAGACCAGATAGCTCACGGCCGCGAGTAGGGCCGCGGCGGCGAGGACGCGCGCGGCGGTCGCCACCAGCCGCCCCAGCTCCAGGCCGTGGAGCTGGCGGCGCAGGATCACCGACTGGGCGACCACACTGGAGACCGTCGCGATCACCGTGGCGGCGACCACTCCGCCGATCCCGAACGGCGAGTAGAGCGCGAAGGAGAAGATGATGTCCACGACGAGGTTGGAGCCCGCCACCGCGGTCGGGACCCAGGGCCGCTGCAAGCTGAAGAAGGTGCGGGTCAGCATCAGGTAGAGCCCGTTGAATGGCAGCGAGAAGGCGAACCAGAAGAGCGCCTGCGCGACGAGGTGCGTCTGGGCAGCGTCGAACTCCCCGCGCTGGTAGACGAGCCGTGTCATCGGCACCGAGAGGACCAGCACCGCCGCGGCGGCCGGAATCAGCAGGAGGAGAATCTGCCGCATCCCGTTCGACATCGTCGCCCGCAGGTCGTCCCACTCCCGCCTTGCCGCGAACCGGGCGAGCGTCGGAAAGGTGACCGTTGCGACGGCGACCGAGAAGATGCCCTGGGGCAGCATGTAGATGCGGAACGCCTTGTCGATCGCCGCCGGCGCCTGATCCGAGACGAGGGTCCCGACGATGCTGTTGAGGAGCAGGTCGAAGTTGATCAGCCCGAGGCTGAGGGTGACCGGCAGCATCAGCAGCAGCACCCGCCGCACATCCGGCAGGTGCCAGTCCATGCTCAGCGTCGGACGAAACGGCGTGTTGCGCAGGTCCCAGGCCGGGATCGCCAGCTGCACCGCGGTGCCCACCAGGACCCCGATCGCGTAGGCGTAGATGCGGTCGTTGCCGTGGAAAGCCGGCTCCAGCAAGACCAGCACGAGGATGATCACGAGGTTCCAGAAGAAGGGCGAGATTGCGAACGCCGCGAAGCGGTCGTAGCTGTTCAGAATCCCCACGACCATCCCCGTCGCCCCGAGCATGATCAGGATCGGGAAGAGGATCTGCGAGAGCGTGACGGTGAGGTCGAGGATCGCGCCGCTGAAGCCGGGGGCGAAGATCGGCGTGACCAGCGGAGCCGCGAGCACGAAGATCGCGGTGATCGCGCCAAGGACCAGCGTGACGAGATAGATCAGGGTCGACGCGAGCCGGAACGCCTCGCGCTTGTTGCCCTTCTCGAGCTCCTCCGTGAAGACCGGCACGAACGCGGCCTGGATCGCGGCGTCTGCGAACAGCGAGCGGACCAGGTTCGGCACCTGGAACGCGATCGTGAACGCTGACATCGGCCCCTTGATCCCGAAGTAGCTCGCCGCCACGATCTCCCGGACCAGCCCCGCCACGCGCGAGAACGCGGTGGCGATCGAGAAGAACGCCGTCGAGCGCCCGAGCCGCCCCGCGCGCTCGTCGAACTCCGGCGGGACGAAGGGCGTCGTCGGCGTCGGCGCCGGGATCGCCATGAAGCTCGAGGTGTCCATCGAGACCGCCTCGTGGCGGCGCTCGATGCGCTCCGCCTCCCGAACCCGGAGGTCGTCCTCGATTCCCTCCGGCTCGGCGTCCCCGCCGGGCGCGACGAACGGCCTGCCTGGGTCCGAAACCTCTTCCGGGCGCACCGCCGGGAACTCGCGGGTCGACGGATCGAACGGCTCCGGCGGAACCGGGGGCTCACCGCGTAACCGTTTCTCGCCGTCGCCCCACTCGGTCATTGCTCTATTCTCTTCGCCGCCCGCTTCGCGGGTCTTTTCATGGCCAATATCGCCTCACAGAAGAAGCGGAATGCGCGCTCAGACCGTGAGCGGCTCGAGAACCTGCGCTTTCGGAGCTCGGTGAAGACCTATTTCAAGCGCCTCCAGGCCGCCGTGCAGTCGGGCGACGCCGACGCGGTCGCCAACGAGCACAAGGCACTCGTCTCGAGGATCGACAAGGCCGTCCAGAAGGGCGCCCTGCATCGCAACACCGGCGCCCGCAAGAAGTCCCGTGCCGCTGGGATCGCCGGCTCGGTCTCCAGGTAGCCCTCATCGCAGAGCCCAGGCGAGCGGCTCGGTGTCGTCGGGCACCAGGCCGAGCGCCCTGCGCAGCGAGAGCGTGAAGGCGACTCCCTCCTCGTAGTCCGAACCGCCTCGGGACCAGAGCTCGAGGTCGGCAAGCGCGCGAATCGAGGCGTCGAGGTCGTCGGGCGTCCGGTCCTTGACCTTCGCGACGAGCATCTTCGCCGCATAGGGGTGCATCGAGAGGCCCTTTGCCACCTCGCCGGGCGACCCGCCGGCCTCCAATTCCGTGGCTGCCCTGAGAGCCTGGTGCAGGCGCGGGGCGAGCGAGTAGACGATCCGCGGCAGGGCCTCGCCTTGGGCGACCAGGCGCTCCGCGACCCGCATCGTCTCCTCGTCGTCTCCGGCGACCACGGCGTCTGCAAGGGTCCAGATCGCCTCCTCGGAGGTATCCGACACCATCGCCTCCAGGTCCTCCACGGCGACGCCTCCCCCCTCCCCCGCCCACAGCGCGAGGCGCTCCAACTCGCTGCGCAGCCGCGTCGGCCTGGGGCCGAGGCGCTCGACGAGCAGCCGGGCGGCGGTCGGCTCCAGGGCGAAGCCGAGCTCCCTGGCCTCCGCGATGAGCTGCTTGGGCAGCTCCCGTTCCCTGGGCAGCTCGAACGACAGCACCTCGCCGCCCGCCGACTCG
>DATGDO010000096.1:0-3356 GCA_035310805.1 Solirubrobacterales bacterium | reverse complement strand
GGCGCCTACTGGCGCGGGGACGAGACCCGCCAGATGCTCACCCGCGTCTACGGCACGGCCTTCCTCGATCGCGAGGACCTCGAGCGGCACCTCGAGCGGCTCGAGCAAGCTCGCGAGCGCGACCATCGACGGCTCGGGCCGGAGCTTGACCTCTTCCAGTTCCGGCCGGAGGCACCGGGGATGCCCTTCTGGCTGCCTCAGGGCACCGTGCTCCTGCGGCTGATCGAGGCTGAGGTGCGCAAGCAGCTGGCCGCGGGTGGCTACTTCGAGATCAAGACCCCGCATGTCCTCGACGTCGAGCTCTGGCACCGCTCGGGCCACTGGGACAACTACAAGGAGAACATGTTCTTCACCGCCGCCGGGGAGCGCGAGGGCTCCGACGAGGGGCGACGCTACGCGCTCAAGCCGATGAACTGCCCGGGCGCCTGCCTCGTCTTCGCCTCGGGCCGGCACTCATACCGGGAGCTGCCACTGCGACTCGCTGAGTTCGGCTTGGTCTCGCGCTACGAGCGGGAGGGCGTCCTGCACGGGCTGCTGCGGGTTCGCGCCTTCACCCAGGACGACGCCCACGTCTACTGCACGCTCGACCAGGTCACCGACGAGGTCGACTCGATCTGCGCGGGAATCGACGAGCTCTATGAGCGTTTCGGCTTCGACGAGGTCCGAGTGGAGCTCTCGACCAGGCCGGAGAAGTCGATCGGCACGGACGAGCAGTGGGAGCGGGCCGAGGGGGCGCTTCGGGAGGCGCTGGAGCGCCAGGGCCGCGAGTACGACCTGAGCCCGGGCGAGGGCACCTTCTACGGACCCAAGATCGACTTCCACATCACCGATGCGCTGGGCCGCTCATGGCAGTGCGGCACCTGTCAGCTCGACTTTCAGATGCCCGAGCGCTTCGACCTCGCCTACACCGGCGCCGACAACGACGAGCACCGCCCGGTGATGATCCATCGCGCTCTGCTCGGCTCGATGGAGCGCTTCGCCGGCATCCTGATCGAGCACTACGGCGGCCGGTTCCCCCTCTGGCTGGCGCCGGTGCAGGCCGTCGTGCTGCCGGTCGCCGACCGCCACAACGAGCGGGCGGCGGACGTCGCGGATGAGCTGCGCGCCGCCGGGCTGCGGGCGCGGATCGACGATAGGACCGAGTCGGTGGGGAGGAAGATCCGCGATGCGGAGCTCTCCAGGGCCCCCTACATGCTGGTCCTTGGAGACAAGGAGGCCGATTCGGGGTCCGTCTCGGTGCGTCATCACGGCGACGGGGATCTGGGGGCGATGGGGCTCGACCACCTGGTCGCGCGGATGCGCGCGGAGGCCGGCGATTAACGGTCTGCATGCCGATCGCGGGTGGGATCCGGGAGGGGCGTCTATACTGGCCGCAATGCCGGGCACCTACACCACGCCGCGCGCCTAAGCGCCCCGTGCCCGCCTCGCCGATCCAATCTCGCCCATCTCTTTGAAGCTCTACCTCATGCGCACCTAGTGGCGGTCTCGCGCTTCGACCGCCGTCCGCCTGAACGCGACACGACTCGGATCAACGAGAGGATCCGGGTTCCTGAGGTGCGTCTGATCGACGAGGCGGGTGACCAGGTCGGGATCATCCCGATCGAGCAGGCCCTCGAGCGTGCCCGCGAGCGCGACCTGGACCTGGTCGAGGTCGCTCCGCAGTCCAAGCCCCCCGTCTGCCGCATCCTCGACTACTCGAAGTACAAGTACGAGCAGGAGCAGAAGGCCAAGGCCGCCCGCAAGCACCAGCAGCAGGTGAACGTGCGGGAGATCAAGCTGCGCCCGAAGATCGCCCAGCACGACTACGAGACCAAGCGCGGCCATGTCGAGCGGTTCCTCAGGCAGCACGACAAGGTCAAGGTGACGATCATGTTCCGCGGGCGCGAGCAGAGCCATCCCGAGCGGGGCCGCATGCTGCTCGACCGGCTTCTCCAGGACGTCTCCGAACTCGCGACCATGGAGCAGGCCCCCCTTCAGGAGGGCCGCAACATGACGATGCTCCTCGCGCCGTCGCGCGCCGCGGGACAGGAAAACCAGGCTGCCGTGTAAGAGAGGGTGTATGCGAGGGCGCTCCGTCAGGAGCGACCCGTTTGGTGGTGGAGCAACCCGATCAGCGTAGGCCGTCTGCTTCAATAGTCGGCCCGATGCCGAAGATGAAGACCCACTCCGGCGCCAAGAAGCGCTTCCGCAAGACCGCCAAGGGCAAGCTCCGCGGCAGGCGCGCGAACTCGAGCCACATTCTCGAGAAGAAGTCGCCTGGCCGGAAGCGTCGCCTGGGTCGGCCCTCGGAGATCTCCGCTGCCGACCGCGGCCGGGTCACCAAGCTGCTCGTCAAGGGCGGTCGCTGATGCCGCGCGCCAGCAACGCAGTCGCCCGCAAGCGGCGCAAGAAGAAGGTCCTCTCCCGGGCCAAGGGCTACTTCGGCCGAAAGCATTCGAGCTACCGGCTTGCGCACGAGCAGCTGATGCGCTCTGATTCCTACGCGTATCGCGACAGGCGCAACCGCAAGCGGGACTTCCGGCGGCTTTGGATCACCAGGATCAACGCCGCGGCGCGGCAGGAGGGCATGAGCTACTCCCAGCTGATCCACGGCCTCAGTGAGGCCGGCGTCGAAGTCAACCGCAAGATGCTCGCCGAGATCGCCGTCAACGACCCCGATGGTTTCCGCCGATTCGTGGAGCTCGCCCGGGAGGCTGCCGCCACCTAGTCGAAGGCAGCCAGAGCAAGATCCCCGGGCGGTCCGCGAGGCGGAGCCGCCCTTTTTGTTTTCAGGACCGATGGGAACGATCACCAGCCCACACAACGAGAAGCTCAAGCTGATCCGCCGCCTCGGCAGGCGGCGTAGCCGCGAGCGCGAAGGGCTCTTCGTCGGCGAGGGCGAGGACCTGCTCGCCGCCGCGCGCGTAGCGGGGGCGGAGCCGGTGGAGCTGCTGACCGCCGCGGGCGAGGGCCTCGGAGGCACCGAGGTCGAGCCGGCGCTGCTCGCGCGCTTCTCCAAGCTGGGATCCGGGACGCGGTCGATCGGGATCTGGCGAGAGCTCTGGGCCGACCGGGCGGTGACGCCGTGCGTGTATCTGCACGGCGTCTCCGATCCGGGCAACGTCGGCACCGTGATCCGGACGGCCGACGCGCTGGTCGGGGGTTCGGTCGCGCTCGGCCCGGACTGCGCCGATCCCTTCGGGCCCAATGCAGTGAGGGCGAGCATGGGGGCGGTGTTCTCGGAGCCGCTCCTGCGGGCGCGGATCGAATCCACCCCCCAGCCGCGCGCTGCGCTCCTCGCCCACCACGGCGAGCCGCTCGAGGCGCTCGAAGGCGCGGCCACGGTCTGCCTGGGGGCGGAGCGGGAAGGCCTGCCA
>DATGDO010000095.1:0-2424 GCA_035310805.1 Solirubrobacterales bacterium | reverse complement strand
CCTCGATCCGCAAGATTGCCCTGGTCGTTTCCGCAGTTGAGGTGGTGAACCTCGATGAGACCGGAGCCTATTGCCTTGGATTGGCGTGGAGCGTGAAGAGCGCACGATCCTTCGCGTCCGTCTGCCGGGCAATAGTGTTTCGGCATGAACGACGAGCGCGACCCCGCCACGATCGCCCGGGAGATCGTCGACGACAGCCTCTACCTGGTGGTCTCGACGGCCGACCGCAGCGGACAGCCCTGGGCCTCGCCCGTCTACTTCGCCCACTCCGGCTACCGCGAGTTCTTCTGGGTCTCGGCGCCGGAGGCGGCCCACTCCCGGAACCTGCGGGAGCGTCGGAAGGTCGGAATCGTGATCTTCGACTCCCGCGCTGCGATCGACACCGGCCAGGGCGTCTACATCTCGGGCGTCGCGCAGGAGCTGCCCGCCCACGAATGCGAGGAGCCAGTGGGGATCTTCTCCAAGCGCTCCGTCGGACACGGGGGCGGCGAGTGGACCCTCGAGGACGTCCGGGAGCCGGCGCGGATGCGCCTCTACCGCGCTACCGCCGAGGCGGTCTACGTCCTCGACGAGCACGACCAGCGTGTGGAGGTAAGCCTCTCCTGAGGGATGTGGTGATGCCCGCGAGCGGCTACGGTCACGGCCGCGTCGACGGGAAACTCGCGTCCAAGGCGTAGTATCGCCGGGCGGTATGAGCCCCGAGGCGGGAAGCCCCGTAAGCCACATATGCCAGGCCTATGCCGACAGGGTCGAGGTGCGGGGCCGCGACCTGGCCGGCGACCTGATGGGCCGCCTCAGCTTCACCGAGTACTTCCATCTGCTCCTCACCGGCCGGGAGCCGACGGAGGAGGAGACTTTCTTCCTCGACCTGCTCCTGGTGGCGATCGCCGAGCACGGAATGATGCCCACCAACGTCGCCGCGCGGATGACGCTGGCCGCCGACCCCGACTCGCTGCAGGGAGCCGTCGCGGCCGGGATCCTCGGCTGCGGCCCGGTGATCCTCGGCACCTCCGAGGAGTGCGCGCGGCTGCTGGGCGTGGCGCAGAAGCGCGTCGCCGTCGGGGAGACGCCGCAGGCGGTCGCCGACCAGATGGCACGCGAGGTCCATGACTCCGGCGCCAGGCTCCCGGGCTTCGGGCATCCGGTCCACCGGCCGGTCGATCCGCGCGCCGAGCGGATCGTCGAGCTCGCCGACGAGCACGGCGTGAGCGGCCACTACGTCGCGCTCGCCCGCTGTTTCCGCGACGCCGTCGCCGAGGTCTGGGGCAAGCCGCTGACGCTGAACGTCTCGATGCCGATCGCCGCGGTGATGCTCGATCTCGGTCTCTCCGCGGCAACCGTCAAGGCCGTCCCGATCCTGGCGCGAACCGCCGGCCTGCTCGCCCACCTCGCCGAGGAGCAGGGGGAGCCGATCGGATTCGCGATGGCGGCCGAGGCCGAGGAGGCGGTCACCTACGAGGCTTCCCCGGAGGACGAGCGGAGCTGATGCTCGAGCCCGAGGTCGAGACCCGGCCGTGGCCGGAGCAGCTCGAGCTCGACGATGGCTCCTACCGCGCACAGCTCGGCTATCTCTTCGAGCGATCAGCCTTCTACCGCGAGAAGCTGACGGCCGCCGGCTTCCACTCGCCCGTTGCCGCGGGAGGCCTGGCGGAGATCGCGCGGCTGCCGCTGACCGAGAAGCGGGAGCTCAGGGAGACCACCACGCCCGAGAACCCGGTCGGCTCCCACCTCTGCGTCGCAGACTCGGAGATCGTCCGGATCTACTCCACCAGCGGGACCACCGGCACCCCCAGCTACATCCCGCTGACGGCGCGGGACCTCGACAGCTGGGTGACCGGCTCGGCCCGGAGCTACGCCGCCTCCGGGGTCGAGGCGGGCCAGCGAATCGTTACGACCTACAACGCCGGGCCGTTCGTGGCCGGCGCGGCGCTCGCCTCGTTCGACCGCATCGGCCTTACGCACATCCCGATCGGCACGGGCAACACCGAGCGCCTGCTGCGAGCGATCGAGCTGCTCCGGCCCGAGGCCGCGGTGCTGACGCCCTCCTACGCCGCCCACCTGATCGAGTCGGCGGCGGAGCGGGGCATCGACCTGTCGGGCTCGAGCGTCGAACGGGTCCTCGTGGCCGGCGAGCCCGGAGGCGGCGAGGCCGCCTTCCGCGCCCAGGTCGAGGATGGTTGGGGCGCGAGGCTGACCGAGGCGATGGGGATCGGCGACATCGGCGTCTCGCTCTGGGGGGAGTGCGAGCAGAAGGACGGGATGCACCTGGGCGCCCGCGGCTTCGTCCACCCCGAGCTGATCGACCCCGAGACCGGCGAGGCGCTCGAGATGGGGGACGGCGCCACCGGCGAGCTCGTCCTCACGCACCTGATGCACCGCGCCGCGCCGCTGCTCCGCTTCCGCACCCGCGACCACGTCCAGGTG
>DATGDO010000094.1:0-2439 GCA_035310805.1 Solirubrobacterales bacterium | reverse complement strand
GGCCGAAGAGCTGGCACGCCAGCGACATCGCGGAGCCCCACTGGCCGGCCCCCGTCTCGGTCGAGATCCTCTTGATCCCCGCCTCGTGGTTGTAGAAGGCCTGTGCGACGGCCGTGTTGGGCTTGTGCGACCCGGCGGGCGAGACCCCCTCGTACTTGTAGTAGATGTGCGCCGGGGTATCGAGCTCGCGCTCCAGGCGCCTCGCGCGCAGCAGGGGGGTCGGCCGCCAGAGCCGGTAGACGTCCCGCACCTCCTCGGGAATCTCGATGTCCGGGTCGGTCGAGACCTCCTGCGCGATCAGGCCCATCGGGAAGATCGGCGAGAGGTCGTCCGGACCGGCCGGCTCGCCCGTCGCCGGGCTGAGCGGTGGCGGCGGGTTGCCCGGGAGATCGGCGAGCAGATTGATCCAGCTGGTCGGGATCTCCTCCTCGCGGAGCTGGAAGTTGACCGTCTCATCCACAGCGGCCGCGATTCTATGCCTCGGGACGGCCCCAGACACCTGCGCGGGGACGGCGGGAAGCGAAACGGGCGGCAGAGCGGCTCTACTAGTCGAGCCGCGCTTCCAACGCCTTCAGCTGGCCCCGAACCTCGTCCGGGAGCCGGCGGCCGAACTGCGCCAGGTGCGACTCGACCTGGTGCAGCTGCTGGCGGACCTCGTCCGGATCGACCTGGAGCAGCGTCTTCATGTCCTCGTCGGAGATCTCGAGGCCCTCGGTGTTGATATCGCTCGTGGGCGGCACCAGCCCGATCGGCGTCTCGGCGGCCTCTCCATGCCCCTCGGTGCGGCGGACGATCCACTCCAGCACCCGGATGTTCTCGCCGAAGCCGGGCCAGATGAAGTTGCCGTCGTCGTCCTTTCGGAACCAGTTGACGACGAAGATCCTGGGCAGCTTGGCCGCGTCACCCCTGCGGCCGATCTCCAGCCAGTGCTTGAAGTAGTCGGCCATGTTGTAGCCGCAGAAGGGCAGCATCGCCATCGGGTCGAAGCGGAGCCGGCCGACGGCGCCCGAGGCGGCGGCCGTCGTCTCGACCGACATCGTCGCGGCCAGGAAGACGCCGTGCTCCCAGTCGAACGCCTCGTGGACCAGCGGCACGACGGTGGCGCGGCGCCCGCCGAAGAGGAAGGCGTCGATCGGCACGCCGGCCGGGTCGTCCCAGGCCTCGTCGAAGGTCGGGCAATTCATCACCGAGGCCGTGAAGCGCGAGTTCGGATGGGCGGCGGGATCGTCCTTGTCGGGCGTCCAGTCGCGGCCCTTCCAGTCGATCAGGTGGTCGGGCGCGTCGCTCATCCCCTCCCACCAGATGTCGCCGTCGTCGGTCTTGGCGACGTTTGTGAAGATCGTGTCGCGCTCGATCGTCTTCATCGCGTTCGGATTGGTCTTCGCGCCGGTGCCGGGCGCGACACCGAAGAAACCGGCCTCGGGGTTGACGGCGTAGAGCCGCCCGTCCTCGCCGAAGCGGACCCAGGCGATGTCGTCGCCGATCGTCTCGACCTTCCAGCCGGCCAGGCTGGGCGGCAGCATCGCGAGGTTGGTCTTGCCCGAGGCCGACGGGAAGGCCGCGGCGAGGTGCTTGACCGTACCCTCCGGGGAGGTCAGCTTGATGATCAGCATGTGCTCGGCCATCCAGCCCTCGTCGCGAGCCATCACGGACGCGATCCGAAGGGCGAGGCACTTCTTGCCGAGCAGGGCGTTGCCGCCGTAGCCCGAGCCGAAGGACCAGATCTCGCGACTCTCGGGGAAGTGGACGATGTACTTCGTCTCGTTGCACGGCCAGGGCACGTCGTGCTCTCCGTGGGTGAGCGGCATGCCGACCGAGTGCACGCAGGGAACGAAATCGCCGTCCTCGCCAAGTGCCTCCAGGGCCTTGGCCCCCATCCGGGTCATGATCCGCATGGACGCCGCGACGTAGGCCGAGTCGGTCACCTGGACGCCGATCTGCGCCAGCGGCGAGCCGATCGGGCCCATCGAGAAGGGCACCACGTACATCGTGCGGCCTCGCATCGAGCCGCCGAAGAGGTCGTGCAGGATCTCCCGCATCTCCTCGGGCGCGTGCCAGTTGTTGGTGGGACCGGCGTCCTCCTCCCGCTCGGAGCAGATGAAGGTTCGGTCCTCGACCCTGGCGACGTCGTCGGGATCGGAGCGAGCGATGTAGGAGTTGGGGCGCTTCGCGTCAGCGAGCTTCTCGAAGGTCCCGGCATCGACCAGGGTCTGGCAGAACTCGTCGTACTCCTCCGCGGACCCGTCGCACCAGTGGATCGAGTCGGCCTGAGTCAGCTCGGCCATCTGATCGACCCAGGAGAGCAGTTTGGGATGCTTGGTCGGTGCCTCTGTGGCAGTTGTCTCACTCACTGATGCGCTCAACTCCTTCGTAGATTTGAAGTCCCCTCCCCTGCCGGGCGCGAGATGCTTTCACATCCTTCGGCGCCGGAGGCAGGTC
>DATGDO010000093.1:0-4585 GCA_035310805.1 Solirubrobacterales bacterium | reverse complement strand
GAACCAGAACGAGAAGAAGCGGAGCAGCCAGCCGGACGCCTGCCAGGAGGCGACCGTGCGCAGGTAGGAGCCGGGATCGGTGAGCACGACGGCGCCCTGCTTGACCCGATCCCAGAAGGCCTCCACGTGGCGGGCGAGGAGCGCGAAGGCGATCACGATGGCGATTCCGAGCGCCGTGATCGTGAAGAGCAGCAGGCTCGGGTGCTGCGCCCAGAAGGCGATGTCGAAGGCCGGCAGGTTGGGCAGCTCGGGCGGCTTGGGGAGCAGGCCCTGGGTGAGCGCGTAGACGAAGACGAGGATCCCGGCCGAGGTGTCGAAGACCGAGCCGACGAAGAACGAGGAGACCACGGTCGGGTAGGTCGAGTGCCGGATCGATCGCTTGGCGAGGAAGATCTTCACCGCGTCGCCGATCCGGGCCGGGACGATGCTGTTCAACCCGGCGCCGACCAGGTAGGCGGCGGTGATCCTCGAGAAGGGGACGGCGCGGTCCGGATAGGCCGCTCGCAGGACGTTCTGCCAGGCGCGGCTCCGAGCGAGCAGGTGGGCCAGGTAGAGGGCGAGGGCGATCGCCATCGAGGGCCAGGCGATCTCCGCCAGCCGGCGGAAGAACTCCTCGGCGCCGTGCTGAAAGCTGTTGAAGCTGTTGCCGAGGTCCACCCCGAGCGGGGCGATCATCTCCCCACGTCCCTGATCCGCTGGACCTCCGCGTTGAACATGGCGCCCAGCAGGAACGCCAGGTTCCCGAGCCAGAGCCAGATCAGCAGCGAGATCATCGCCCCAAGGGTGCCGTACGTCTTGTCGTAGGCGCCGAAATGCGAAACGTATGCGGTGAAGAGCAGCGAGACCGCGAACCAGAGCAGGCTGCCCACCGCGGCGCCGGGAAGCACCGAGCGCAGCGAGCGGTCCTTCGCCCTTGGCCCGCGGCGGGGGCCGAGGGCGTAGACCAGGGCGAAGGCGAGGAGCAGCGCGAGGACTCCGATCGGCCAGCGCAGGTAGCCGACGGCGCCCTTGACGAAGGTCGGGAAGCCGGCGGCGTCCGCGATCGCGCCGAAGAGGGGGCCGGCGACCACCACCGCGAGGAAGGAGATCACGACGAGGAGCGTGACCAGGGCGGTGAGGCCGACGCGGACCCCGAGGTTGGGGAAGAAGGTCCTGCCCCTCTTGGCGCGGTTGATCGCCTCGAGAGAGCGCACCGCCGCGCCCATCGCCCCGGAGGCTGAGTAGAGGGCGAGCGCGAGCCCGACCACCAGGAGCGTGCCGGCGTGCCCGCGATTCGAGAGCGCATCGCGAAGCGCGCTGTCGAGCGTGTCGACCGCCGTGCCGGGGGCCGCGTCGCGGAGCGTGTTGACGATGCTCTCGTAGGTCTGCGGGTACTGGCCGACGAGCGCCAGCACGGCCACCGCGACGAGCAGGCCCGGGAAGAGCGAGAGGATCGCGTAGTAGGTCTGGGCGGCCGCCCTATCGGTGAGCTGCACCTCGCCGAAGCGGCCGTAGACCGCCTTCGCCACCGCGACCCACTCGTCTCTACCAGATGGCATCGTGCGCCTCCATCACACCGAGCGCGGACTCGACCGGCAGGCCGTTGAGCGAGCCGGTGAAGCTCCCCAGCGGGGCCTCGTAGTCCGAGCGGGCGAGCAAGGGAATGCCCTCGTGATGGCTGCGCTCCGCCTCGGCGGTGAAGTTGAGGCGGGATTCGTCCTCGAAGTGAATCGTCT
Organism: Solirubrobacterales bacterium; assembly: GCA_035310805.1. Taxonomy (GTDB): domain Bacteria; phylum Actinomycetota; class Thermoleophilia; order Solirubrobacterales; family 70-9; genus DASUPK01. The sequence continues at coordinate 2,870 of DATGDO010000093.1, read as the reverse complement.
CCAGTCCCTGGAACTCGACCGGCCCGGGTTCGGTGGGCTCTCCGGCGAGCCAGATCGTGCGCTCGCTGGAGCTGGGCGGGTCGTTGATCCCGCTGACCAAGTTCCAGGCGAAGGAGCGGCCGTCACGGGCTACGCCTACCCCCGCCGACCACTTCCATGACGTGTAGCGGGCGTGGTAGCCGGCCGAGTCGTCCTCGACAGCGAGCCCCTCCAGGCGGCTCGCCCTGCGCCCGATCCGGGCCTCGCCGGTGACGGGCATGCCGGCGGCCTTGCGCGTCCACGTGTAGCCGCCCTCCCCGTTCGGGCACATGCACTCGATCGGCGTTCCCTCGCCGAGCTCCAGGTCGAACTCGATGCTCCCCGAGCGGACCCGGACCAACCGCCCCAGCATGCCGACCTCCGGGCGGCGCCCCGGGAAACCGCGGCGGGTTCGCTCCCAGAGCCGGTGCCGCTCGCGATCCCAGATTCCCCAGAAGGTCATCCAGGCCGGCCCCACCTCGGCGACGGCCGCGAACAGGATCAAGTTCTCGGCGAACGCGCCGACCCAGCGCCAGCGCTTGCGAAACCGCCTTCCGAGCAGCAGGGGCATGCGCGCAGGAGGCACGGCCAGAGCCGGGCGGTCCCCGGAGTGGCCTCGCCACGGCAGCTTGGCGACCTCGGCATGGATCTCGGCCGGCTTCACGCGGTCGCTCCCTGGACGACGGCGCGGCGCGCCGTCACCTCACGAACCCAAGGAGCGAAGGATCTCCCCGGCGATCTGCTCGCCGCGGTCCTCCTGCATGAAATGGGCCGCCCCCTCGATCTTCGTCTGCCCGGCCGCGGTTGGGATCATCTCGATGAACCGCTCGCCAGCCTTCGGGAAGGGGAAGACGGGATCGCCGTCAGGAAACGCAAGGAGGACCGGCTTCTCCCACGAACGGAGGGCGTCGACCATCTCGCGCTGCTGGATGGCCATCGGCTCCTGCTCGGAGGTGGGAACCAGGAGGGGAAACTGGGCCGCGCCCGCCTTCGACTCCCTCGTCGGAAAGGGCGCCTCGTAGGCGGCGATCACCTCGTCGGGGAGCTCGGTGGTGGTCCCACCCTGGATCACGAAGCCGACCGGCAGGTCTGGATTCCTCTCGGCGAAGTCCCGCCAGGCCAGGAATCCCTTCGAGACCCGCCCGGTGAAGAGCCCCGTGTTGAGGATCACCAGGGCACGTACGCGGTCGGCGTTCTCCATCGCCCAGCGCAGCCCGATCGGCCCTCCCCAATCCTGCACCACCACCGTCGCCTCGCTCAGGTCGAGCCCCGCGAGCAGCTCTCCGACGAGCTCGCAGTGGCGCTCGTAGCTGTACCAGGAGCGATCCGTGGGCTTGTCCGAGCGACCGAAGCCGGCGTAGTCGGGGCAGAGCACCCGGTTGCCGCCTTCGACCAGGGGGCGGAGCATCTTGCGGTACACGAACGCCCAGGTGGGCTCGCCATGGAAGCAGACGACGGGGCGACCCTCTCCCTCGTCCAGGTAGTGGAGCCGCAGCCCGTCGACCTCGGCATAGTGCGGCTGGAAGTCGAAGCCGGGCAGCCCCTGGAAGCGCTCGTCGGGAGTCCTGAAGACGTCCACCAGGGCCGCAGGATATGCGCCCGGACGCCCGCTAACATGCCCGCCCTCGTGGCTGCCGTCTCCCGGCCCAAAACGGGTCGCTCCTCGGCTTCGTCTGCGGAGCGCCCTCTCACCGTGCCGCCGCCCACACACGATCCCGCCGACGAGGCGATGTGCTTCCGGGCGCGAGAGCGCTTTGCCGCCGACCGGAAGCGGGGCGGCCGCGTGCCCCGACGCCGGCGGCGCCACGCCGCACTGCCCAACCTGATCATCATCGGAGGGCTCAAGTGCGGGACGACCAGCATCCATCATTACCTGGGGCTGCACCCCGAGATCAACATGTCGAAGCCCAAGGAGCTCAACTTCTTCGTCGAGGAGCTCAACTGGGACCTTGGCCTGGGCTGGTACCGCGGCCGCTTCGACGACCGCTTCCCGGTTCGCGGCGAGTCCTCTCCCCACTACACCAATCTCCCCTACTTCAGGGGCGTACCGGAGCGGATCCGCAAGCAGATCCCGGACGCGAAGCTGATCTACATGGTCCGCGACCCGATCTCGCGGATCCTCTCCCACTGGCGCCACGCCGTCGGCGCCGGCTATGAGACGCGGCCGATGGAGGAGGCCCTGGCGCGTCCCGACCAGACCTACGTGACCCGCTCGCGCTACTGGATGCAGCTCCAGCCCTACCTCGAGTGCTTCGACCCCTCGCAGATCGAGGTGATCACCCAGGAGGAGCTGCAGTCAGACCGGGAGGGGACGATGCGAAAGGCCTTCCGCTTCGCCGGCGTCGACGAGAGCTTCTACTCCGAGCAGTTCACGCGCGAGTGGGAGAAGTCGACCGCGAAGGAGTCGGACCGCTACCAGTTCATGGAGAAGCTGATCAAGCTGCCGGGCTTCCGCTCCTTCGACCGCAACTTCGACCGCTTCCCGGAGCGAATGCGCTGGATGGTCGAGAAGATCGTTCACGACCCGGATGCGCCCTCGGCTCCGAAGCCGAGGGTCCCCGATCAGATCCTCGATGCGCTCAGGCCGCAGTTCGCCGAGGACGTCGCCGCGCTGCAGGAGTTCGCCGGCCGCGAGTTCGCCGGTTGGAAGTCGTAACTCCCTGAGGGATCAGGCGAGGCCGTCTGTGTGACGGACCTCTCTTTTTTTCGGTCTTGCCTTTACATATCTGTAAATGCTTGTGCTAAGTTGGCCCTTCGTTGGTTGACAGCTTTGTAAATGCAACAGGCGAGGAGATGACATGCACGAGACACCGACCACAACCACCACGGACGGCGAGCGGCGTCAGCCCTGG